>JAABSF010000035.1 GCA_011390535.1 Deltaproteobacteria bacterium
CTATTATTGCTATTTTGGTCTGTTTTGCATTAATCCCCGCAGCCATGGGAGACTGGCAAGAAAAGGTTCAAGGCACAGATGAAGGAGCTTTTCTTTGGTCCAGACATGCACTAAAAGAGCCCATCCCCGGTGGGCTTCTATTAGTCACATCCGACGATCTTGCAGCAGGCATTACTGCTCAAATGGTAACCGATGGGGCCAGACCTGATGTAGCCTTAGTTGTAAGACAACATGCTTGGGACATCCATCATTTAAAAGCCACCATTAAACCAGGAATACACAGCTCTCCCCATTTCTTTTCCGATCTTGCCGCCGACAACTTAAAGTCCAGAAAAAGAGGACGCCTTGGAACCATCGCAGGCTTGGTGCGATGGTCCCAGCCAAGAGGCGGAGTGTACTGGGAACCCGGTGACAAAGAAGATCTTCCGGCAGCGCCACCGCTGATACCCAACTCTCCTCTATTCATTGCATCAAATGAACCCCCAAGCCTTTATCACCTTGCAAGCGGAATAAAGAAAGCAAAAGAACTTCTCGGCAAATACGAGAGCGATATGAGCCGAGAAATTCTGCTCCGCCAGTTGAATGCCGGCGGTAAATATGCTTATCGAAGGGCCGTCCATTTAATTGAAAACAATACTGGTCCAAAAAATACTCGAAAGACGAAAAAGTGGCTCTTCGCGGCTGTTTCCCTCTTTAGACAAGCCATAGAAGAAAAAAAAGCTGATTCCCCATCCCTACTAAACCTGGGCGCAGCGTTGGCCCTGCACTCAGAACTTCTAAAACTAGAAGGAGAAACCGAAAAAGCAAAAATGCTTCTTTATACCGCTATCCAACTGACACAATCCTATCGAAACAGACAGCCTCTAAAAACGATCGGTTTGGTGAATGAAGCTCGATATGAAATCAAACTGGCTGAAATGGAACAAAACGAATTAAAAGCGGGAAAACATCTTAAAAAAGCCCAAAAACTATTATTGAAAGCTGAAGATCGCGGCCACAACGAAAGCGCTTCCGCGTTCCTTCTCGGAGTATTAAATGCTCGCCTTGGCAAAGTTCATTCTGCAAAAAAATGGTTTCTCAAATCCATTAAGCGAGATCCATACAACAAGACCGCAAGGATTTATCTCGAAAAGATCAAGTCTTCGTTTTAGGTTCGGGCTGACTCAAAAATGACTTATCTTATTCTTGGGTCAGCTCTTAATCGGTTTCCACCTCCGGAACCACAAAGATCACATTTGGATACAAAGTCCTGCCTGAGCTATTTCGCTTAACCGCCACCAAAACACGAGAGACAGCCAAGAAATCAATCTCTCCCGTCAAAAAGACCTCTACGGCATTTACATCTTTGCTACCTCTGCGGGATATCTCCAAGTGCTCTCTTAGCCCGGCTAAATCACCTGTTTGAGAGATAAAGGGCTTTTCGGAGAGCTTGCCTTCAGAGGCGGTTAAAAACATCTCTTCTTTGTCGAGATATAATGCAACACCTGAAGATCGTTTTTCGCTTTTGCGGAACTTTCCCGCAGGGATGGTTTTGAACCCCACACTAACACTTCCCACTTCATGACGATCATGTCGGAAAAACAAACGTGCCTGCTCTAAACCCATTCTAGCTAGACTTCCTAAAATATTATTGAATCGGGGTCCTTTCACGTCACCATCCAGATAGAGCCCCACCGGCTTCCATTCAGCCGACTCAGACAATTCAGTCCATGTCTTTCGAGCGCTCCTTACCACCGCAGGCAAATGAATCCCCAAAGGTTCCGGAACAAGCCTCCCCGGAAAACGGTAACCCTCTCGATCCCCCAATATTACCGTCTCTCTATTGTCTACACGCAACATCGGTAAAACGCCCACTAACACTCTTCGATCATCCGCCACTACGGAAACGGGAGAGAAAACATCTTTTTCAGCGATTGCAGAATATGGGAGCTTTATATGGCCCGTCTCTCCCGGAGATAACTCTGGATATGGCAAGGGAAATACCAACCGTTCCCATTTTTTCAACCCAAGCTTCAAATCACTAGACAAAAGACTCACCAAAGGATGGTCTTTGTTTTGAAGGAGTCTTTGGAAATTCTCGAATATAAACCTTAGGTTCCTCACTGTCTTCATACCACGCAGTGAGACGTAGAGCGTCTGTTCGCGTCTACTGAATCCGAGATGTTCAAGAGGGCAATGAGCTGCTATCAAACGTTTTCTGAGCTCGGGCGGAGACTGTATCAACCGTCTCCTCATCTCTTTGCAGGCAGGCACACAACTTCTTGAGTTCTTGGATTTTCTGTTTTCACCATTGATGGAACCCGCTGAACACTCAAATCCCAATGTCCTGTTAAGCAGAGCTGGACGACGAGACCATTTTGTCTTCGACAAGACATCAACCATATGTATGGCCGCACCCGCAACCAACACCCCTGCCTCCACCTCCACAGGCTGTTTTTTGTCACATAAATCTCTAACTCCGCTCAGAAAGCCAGAATCCCATTTATGGGATTTGTCTCTCTGGAGCTTAATCAACTTTATTGCCTGTTGGGCCGGCCAATCATAGCGACCCCCTATATCCAAAGTGCGCACTTGCTCAAATTGCATCGCCAATAAATCCAGGATTCTCAAACCCACACTAGAAAACCCATTACCGATCGAACAATCCAGACCGAGATGCTTTGCTAACTTACAAATTTGTCGCCCATCCTGTCTGAAAGCAGCCCAAAGATACCAATCAAGAGCCGTTTTTGCACAAATCCATTGAGCTCGAGCTGCTCCATGTTCTTTCAACCCCTCCACCAAATTACAAATCTTATGCAAATGCTCCGGTGTAGAACCATCAAAGTCATATGTATCGAGACGACTTTCCAACTTGACCAAGAGTTTTCTAGAGTCATCGTTTTTGCATCCGCATAAGATCAAAAAAGCAACAATTAAAACTCTGAGGTACGTTTTCCTTATTGACGAGACATACTCCCAAGTCACGATATGGATCTTTTGTTTTTGGTTATGGAAACTGAGCACTTGAAATCTGCACATAGAAAAAAGATCGAAACAATTGATACAGCAATGTTATTAAGTGTAATCCAACACGCCTCGGCTTTAACGTCAAGGTACTAGAAGCAGTGACTCAAAACAGATTTGCTGCTTGAACCTGAGCACCTTTTGAGAGAAACTACAAGTTCTCGAAAAAAACGCATCCGAGAGAAGATTAGAATATGAGGGATGAACAAACCCACGAAAACAAAACGGCCGAAGAGCTCATCTCCGGAAAATACCGCGTAATTGGTGTTCTTGATTTGAACATGGACGGGGTTTTCTACGAGGCTGAAAATGAACACACGGGGAGAAAAGTAATTCTACGCCTACTCAAAAACGACACCCCGGTAGATGCTGAAATTATTGAAAATATTTCTCAACAAGTTCGAGCTTTGGTGACCAGCAGATGTGACCACATTGTACAGATATTAGATATGGAGCTTCCTGCCAAAGAGCACGAACCCCTGGTGATTGTTATGGAGAGCAATCTTGGTGACAATTTCATGGAGCGCATCTCTGACGGCACTCCGTTTGACCCTCCTCAAGCGGTAAGGATCTCATTGGATGTTCTGGATGCGATTTCCGCTGCACACTCTAAAGAGATAATCCCTTTCGGAGCAACCGAACACGATATATTCCTTACACCATGGGCGGGCCAAAAGAATTTTACCAAGATACTGTCTCCGAATGTTGAGTCTATCAATGTCAAAAAGGATCGAGATTTTAAAGAAGATATCGGTTTGGCCGGTCGAATTCTTTGGAGAAGTTTGACTGCAGCACATCCTGATGCTTGTCCGAATGATAACGATGGCGCATCGAAACTCCTTGAAGCACTCGCAAAAACCGAAGACACGGATAATCAAGCACTCTCCGCCCTCTCCAGGATCTGCGTCAAGAGCCTTAATAACCAATACTCATCTCCAGACGAGATGACAAAAGATTTAGAGTCAACAGGTTTAGCACAAGCAACAGATGGAGAACAGAGTGTCTCCTTTGAGTCTTTACCCAATGCTGCTTTTGTGAGGCCACATCTACACACTGATTCACAACCCACGGTAGTAGATAAGAAAACATCTTTTGAAGATGAGTACTTCGATTCTTACGATGAAGGTCCGGTTCCGGCCATCCCCAAAATGGTCGGACAGAAACCCAAAAAATCAAGCTTCGTGTTAACAGGAGCTATCGGCGTTTTGCTTGGTGTGTTGGCCACGATTCTCATACAATCGCTTCTATCTCAAAAAGAACACAGGTCGTCACGCGATTTTAAAGGACCCCCAAAAGTAAACAAAAACAACAGTAAAAAGCCCAAATCATCCAAACAAAACAAATCCCCTCTTGAATTCGGAATCGCCTATTATTCAAAAGGAACAAAATTTACAAAACAAATGCAGACCCTGTCGGGTTACCTGGAAGAGAGATTAAAACGTAAGGTTCATTTACAGTCGATACATCATCAAGAAGCAGGAAAGCGCCTGGAAAACGGTACTCTACATTTTGCCGTTTTTTCTCCTCTCCTGTATGTTTTAACTAAAAAGGAATTCAGAAACATAAAACTATTTGCAACGCACTTGGCTTATGGTTCCACTACATATGAAGGCTACATTGTCGTGGGAGACACAAGCCCCATAAAAACAATCAAGGATTTGAAAGGAAAATCTTTCTGTTTTGTGTCAAAAATCTCGGGTTCCGGACACCTCTTTCCTCGCGCCCTAATGAATAAAGAAGGTATTATTCCTGAGGAAGATTTTTCAAAGGTCATCTATACAAATTCCCACTCGAAATCCATACAAAAGGTTCTTAAAGGAGAATGTGATGGAGCAGCTGTTGCATCAGTTTCATACTTGGATGCAGTCGTAAAGGGTGCTGCTGCGCTGAGAATACTACCGGCTGTAACCGACTTGATTCCAGGCGACGCTTATTGTGTAAGCCCTAAACTCAACCAATCCACGGTAAAGAAACTGGAACGTGCGCTTGTAACATTTGACCCTCAGAGAGATCTAAACAAAAAATATCTTGGCGATCTCCACCGAATCACCGGCTTCGTAAAAGTAGAGGACAAACACTACGATTCTATTAGAAGGGTTTGGAAGGCAAGTGAGGGACAAAAAGAAAAGCCAAAAAAAAACGGCGTCGAAAAACCCAACAACAAGAATGCTCAAAAAGAAAACTAAACAGCATCTCGTTGAGATCCGGACAAACATGCTCTCAGGGCCGCCGAGGCGGTCAATGTGAGTGTGTTTAACCGCTAAACCTTATCCTGCCCATATCTCCTCTCTACTTCGGTATAATAGTCAATTATGCGGCGCACATACTCGCGCTTTTCCAGATAAGTCCCTGGATAGAAGCTTCTCTTGAACCCGTAAATGACGTTGTTACGCAACTCTTTCTGCTGAACTTCGAGGTGCTCGATGGCTTTTTTCAGCTCTGCCGTAACAGTAGTCCTGGAGATCGAACGATTGTCGGTACACAGGGTCGTGGAAAGCCTGGCCGCAGCCATGTCACGATATTTGTGCCTTGAAAGATCAGTCAGCTCCGGGTGTGTTTGAAGATTAGAGGTCAAACATATCTCAAGAGTAATGCGCCTGTCGGCAATAAACTGGGCAAGATCTTCCACATAAAGCTGAGGATCCTGGATTTCCTGATCTTTAATCATGTCGGCGTCAAAAAGGTGTGTGCCGTGGCCTATTCGATCTGCATATAACTCTGTAATAGCTTGAAAAATACTCTCAGGGCCATACGCCTCTCCGGCATGAACCGTCTTTTTGAGAAAATGTTTATGCGCATAAGCGAATGCCTCTCTATGATCCACCGCCGGATACCCCTCCTCTTGGCCCGCCAGATCAATACCGACTATCGGCAATTTATATTTGTTTCGTATCTGAACAGCTGCCCTGGAAAGCTCCATGGATGCCAACCCGAAAACCCACCGAGGATCTGCGTGTCTGTGAACTCTCAATATGTGCCCGTAATACTCTGAAGCGCTTTCATTGAACATCCTAAGGGCGCAAACAATTATTCCATATGCAAATGGAGGCTCTCTTCCGTCAACCACAGGGCTCTTGGTGTTAAATTCTTTCTGCGCTTTTTTCAGCCCTCTGTTGACGGCAAGCAAAACGTTTTCAAGGCTCAGGTGCTCGTGGACATGTAGCTGTGGCGCAAACCGCACCTCCACATACCTCACACCCTCTGCTTGATTGTCCAGTGCCAGCTCATATGCGACGCGCTCCAGAGAAACCTCGCTCTGGAGCACCGCTGTACAATAAGAAAAACCCCTCAAATAATCAGGCAAACTTTTGTATTTTTCTTTAAATACCTTCTCCCGCAGACCGGCCTCCGTATCGGCCGGCAACTCCACTCCATATTGTTTGGCTAACTCTACAAGAGTAGAGATTCGTATGGATCCATCCAAGTGTAAGTGAAGATCCGTTTTGGGGATATCTAATAAAAATTCATCAGGAACCAAGAGTCACCTCCAAATATCATTTTCCTGTCTTGTCCACATGGATATCACCGATTTGCATGAGATCGCACCCACCTTGCCGGACAAGCTTGTAGTTAAAACTATTCATTTCAAAATCCATAATATAATCTTCATAGCCAAGCTTTAAGATCCCCTCACCCCTCTTAAATGATCTGTTCTCACAGGGGCTTTTTTTCACAACGGGGATATCATAAACTACTTTTGCGGTATCTACATCCAGATCACCCTCAAAGTCCCATTTGACATATCTGCCCATATTCAAGCGCCCATTACATCGATATGGTTTGTCGTCTCTGGAAGACCTCATGTCCCGCCGCAAACGTATTCCTCTTAGCTTTTGTTTGTCTTGAACTATATGCCAAACCTCTCTTGAATACGCTCGATCCCCGTCAGGGAGAGTTCTGCTGTCATCCCAAACCCAAACCCCTGTCAAAACGCGTTTCTTCAAAGTTTGTTCTCCTCCGTCCCACTTCAAAACAAGCTCTCCATTTACCAGTCTGCCCGTATATTCATCCAGCCTTCTTTGCCCTTTTTCACAAGGTCCCGGATTTACTTTTACTGCTTTTTCTTTAAATTCAATTGTTTTGTTTCGCACAGACCCTTCAACTTTGAATTCAGCATCGAGATTATAACTCGTCTCTCCACTGCACTCGAACGGCTTGCCATCCCTTGATATAACGGTGACACGTCTTTGATAAGATCCGCTGACTTTCCCTTTGTTTTCCCTTAACACCCAGCTCTCCCTCTCTACTCTAAAATCCCCATCATCTGTTACAAGCTCCAATTTCCAGTCCCATACACCGGAAAGTGATGTTTCCTCACTTTGGGCGTTATTATGCGATCCAACCGGTACCTTTGACTTTTCGAGTTTTGTGCAACCTAAAAAAACAAATAATGAGACTATGATCAAATATGCCACCCTGCATGATGTAGTCTTTTTGATACACATATCCTTTCTCCAATTCCCAACGGACGACTTTTACCGCTGTTGATTAGAATAATCGAAAAGCCGATTTTTCGTAGTTTAGCCTATTTTACTAAAAAGAAAAGAAACCTCGGCCGGAATACAGACAGAGTTTTTTAAGGATTTGCCGGGAGAGATCTTGCTCAAAGCTCGTCTTCGGCTGATGTACCGCCGCTACTTTTGGATTTGCCGTAATTTCCAATAAACCACTTGGCTTTTTTGTGCCACTGATTTGATGGCGGGACCATCTTCAAAACCTGACGCCAATGCTTCTTCGCTCCAGATAAATTACTGTCTCTAATGACATAACCTTTGTTGAAGACTTCCTTTGCCTTACCGCTAAGTTGATCCATTATTCGGCGCACTACCGCTGAATCACCTCCATATGCCTTAGCCGTTTTGGCGGCACGATATGCTTGAGCATATCGTCCGCTGGAAAAAGCACTGCCGGCTGCGGCTTGAGAAACCTTTGCCAAGCGCCCCTTTATATAAGACGCATGTGCACCATTCCCTGCCGATTTGTCCAGGTTAAGAGCCTTCTTATATGCGTTCATAGCAGCGACACTATTGCTCATCCTGTTGGAATCACCCTTGGATATGTTCGCTCCTACAGCTTTTACCTTGGCTGCTCTCGCTCTCAATCTTTTTGCACGACGGCTATTTCCCGTACCGGCCATACGATTCAGCTCAGCAGCAGCGGCGCTCCAGTTCCTGGCTTTGTAAAACCCCATAAACTTCTTTTCTGAACCACCCACAAAACCACCACCGCCAGTAGAACTCCGTCTCGAAGAACTCGTTGATGTTGAAGATTTTTCCGAAGTGGAAGTATCGGCAACCTCTGTTTCGTCTTCTTTTGCTTCGTCTTCTTTGTCCGCAGCGTCCGCTTTTTCTTGGGCTGCTTTTTCCTCTTCTGTCAACGGCGGAGGCTCCGGGCCAAACCCCAACTCATGACGCATAACAAGCGCAGGTCTAAAACCAGGAGCTTCTTTCAAGGCCTCTTTGACCTTCTCGATCGCCTGATCTTTAGTCTTCTTGTCATCTTTCAGCTCCGACGCCTCTTTTAATAGCTTCTTCGCTTTTTCTTCGGATATCTTTCTCAATATTCCCTGAGCTTTTACAAAATAAGCCTGGGCTTCTTTTGGAACTACGCCGGCCAAAACCTTAGCTGCTTCGTACTTGCCTTCTTTAAAAGCTTTTTCAGCTCTCTCATAATCATCTCTGGCCTTTTGATTTTTCCTGATCTCCTGAAGTTTGCTTTTAATAAACGGATTTTCCGGTTCCGCAGCCGCAAGTTCAAGATAGAGTTTTTCTGCTTCATCCCATTTCTGCTCTTTTACAAGCTGTTTGCCCTGCTCATAAAGTTGCTCTTTGGTCGGGCCTTGAGGCTCAGCCACCTGTGGAGCTTTTTGGGGAGGTTTTTTTAGCTTTTTCACCATGGCAAAAATCATTAAAACCGCCAAAATGCCCAGGGTTGAAAAAACTAACGCCTTTTTCAGCTTAGTGTCCGTCAACCGAGCCACCAAGCCGAACAACCCTCCTTTTTTTGCCACAGGCGGCATCACCGAACCCGTTGGCGGACTGATATCGGGTTGAGGTACAATCCCTGCAGGCCTGGGATCCACCTGAAGCGTCGGCGCCATTCCTTCAGGCCCGGGAGGTCTAGCTCCTCTAACAGGTTGTTGGTTGGGTTGCTGAACAGCAGGATGTGGACGTGCCGGCACCGGTTGTGAGACCGGTGCCCCGGTTTGCGCCGGGGCTGCAGATAATGGAACCTGACGCGCAGGCGGAGGTGCCTGCTGTCCGCCCGAACTAGCCGGTGCACTTGCCGCCTCGGGACATACAAATTTGATCTTTGTTTTCCCCAAATCAATTATATCGCCATCTGACAGCACATGAGTGGTAATACGAACTCCGTTTACCTTCGTGCCGTTGCCACTGCCTTGATCAGTAAGGATATATCGCCCGCTATCAAATAAAACCGCAACATGCTGACGACTCACAGCAAGATCCGCCAAAACAAAGTCACTCTGGGCGCCCCGCCCAATCATGGCCTGCTGTGCCGTCAACTCATAGACACGCCCTTCATCGTTCCCCCCTATTACATCAAGCTTAGCAGCTGGAATATCCAAAGCGCTTTGCTCCACTGCATTTTGTTGACGCACATGTGGCGGGGGTTGCTGTTGGGGATAATCGCCATGAGCCCCAGGATGGTTTCCGGCCGGTCGTGGCGCCGGTGCTGGACGCGCCGGCGGCTGTTGATGTGCCGGGGCAGACCTGGGAGCAGGCGCTGGTCGTGGCGCAGGGGCCGGACGCGCCGCGGCTGGACGCCGGGCCGGTGCAGGCCGGGGAGCAGGCGCTGGTCGGGCTGGTGCAGGTCGCCGGGCCGGTGCAGGCCTGGGTGCAGGCGCTGGTGGAGCACCTGCTTTAGGCGACTGCGCTTGGGGAGGCGGTGCTTTTCTGGGTGGATTCTTCGGCTGCTCACCTGAAGTTCTTCGAGCGGCTCGTCTTTGCTTTTTTCTGGGATCTGGAGACATCTTAGTAGTTCTATATCATCTCTGTTTTTACGGCATTTATTGCCAGTATATTTGATTCTTTATCGTACACCAATTTTGCATAATCTTCTATCATTAGAAAAACCCGTCAAGGTTTCTCTTTATCTTGGAAACTTCAGATGTACAATACCTTGGCAAAGCCTTTTCTGCAAAGCTTCATCAAAAAAAGATCTCTGCAGACCGGATTTATTAGATATGGAATCAACAAATCAAAAATTGGGTCGCTACGAATTGTTAGAGGAACTCGGGCGCGGTGGTATGGCGACAGTCTTTCGCGCCATTGATACAGGGCTGGATCGCAAGGTGGCATTAAAGGTAATGCACCCAATGCTTGTCCACAGAGAAGATGGACTAAAGAGGTTTAAAAGAGAAGCTAAGGCTGTTGCACGACTAAAACATGAAAATATCGTAGAGGTTTACGATTATTCCGACGGCAATGACACAGGAGGCACCCCTTACCTTGTCTGTGAGCTAATCGACGGCCCAAATTTAGGTGAATTCCTGGAAAAAAACGGTCCCCCCCTGCCTGAGATGGCGGCTATCGTGGGTGCGTGTTTGGCAGAGGCTCTGGAAAAAGCCCACCAAGGCGGAATCATTCATAGGGATATCAAACCTGAAAACATCCTCGTGGATCGAACAGGGCGCCTTGTTTTGACTGATTTCGGCATCGCCCGGCTTCAAGGAGACGAAACCATGACCGCCACCGGAGCGATCATGGGTTCTCCTGCATTCATGTCACCTGAACAAGCACGCGGAGGAAACCTCAGTCCGGCGAGTGACGTTTTTTCTCTTGGTGTGGTACTCTACCGCACCGTAACCGGCAAGCTGCCCTTTAGCGGAACAAATGCCTTGAGCACAGTCTCTGCTCTTTTAAACGGCGAGTTTACACCTCCTTTAGAGCTGCGGCATGATTTGGGTCCGGACATGGATGAAATCATTAAAAAGTGTCTCTCGTCACGGCCTGAAGATCGTTACAAATCAATGGGTTCCCTCGCCGAAGATCTTCGCGCCATAGCCTTAATGGGAGGAATCGATGAACCGGAAGATGAGCTAAAAAAGTATCTGCGTTCTCCGGAAGACCACCTTGATCGACTCGAAAACACAATAATCATCAACACACTCAAGAGGGCACGTCAGGCCAAATCTCCTGCCCTGGCGCTGGCTCTCTGTGATCGAGTCTTGGCGGCCGATCCCAACAATGCAGGGGCGCAAGCATTGCTCAAAGAACTCAGCGCATCCAGAATATGGAAAGTCGCCGGAGTGTTTCTCATAGGAGCTATATTAGTAGGTACAGCAGCTTTTCTGGCGGTCTCCACACTATTAAAACCAAGCTCGCATAAAACCTCTCAAAAACCGTCAACTAAAATAAGTTTCCTCTCTAATGATGATGCCGGCGTTTTCTTTAACGACGGAAATATTTCCGATTTTGATGCGTCTTCAAGCCAAAAAGAAACCCCTACAGAAGAGTCACTCGGCACACACAAAAAAACCGAGATATCTCCCGAAAAGAAAAACAAGATCAATGAATTGCGCACCCACTCAGCTTCTTCGTCTGATAAGACCAAAGATCGAGATCATAAAAAAACTCGTGAAACAAAGCGATCCAGTGTGCAAAAAGGGAATAGTATTCAAGACGCGGGAATAGAAAAACTCGGACAAAAAAATAAGTATAAGGATGCATCCGCCCCTG
>JAABSF010000310.1 GCA_011390535.1 Deltaproteobacteria bacterium
CCTGAACCATCGTCTCATCTGAGCCATTCGACGCCTTTGAGTTATGGTGGCGCGCCGATTGCATGTCTCCAGCTCTTCGGACCCCGGGCGTGCACCCCACCTCACCTCCACGCAATCATTAGGATTATAGGCGATCTCGAGTTTTTCCCTGCGGTTCATAATATCCCACAGAGTTAACATCCATGATGATCCATCGGACCTTTTGTAGTGAAAAGCGGTAGAGTGCAACAATTCGTGAAGCCTCTCAGTAAACTGTTTTTTCAACTTTCGCTTACTGACCTCCGACGGCAGAACATACACATCAGGATTATTCAAAATGGTCTTGGGCAAATCAAAGACATTGTCCAATGCAATCAAATAGCGCATATCCCTGGCAGGTGTGGAGTATACCTCCCATGGACCGGTCGTCTGGAATATATCCTTGCCGTCGGGCATGCCCATTGTCGCCCAGCCCCTCTTTTTCATATAATTTAATCCCCTGTTTACGGCTTCACCCCGGGTCTTGGTAAGATTTTTGAGCATATGAATGTTCGCTTCTAAAACCACCATGGGTTCCAGCGGCTTAGGGTTCAGCAACCCACCGATCTTGCGGTAAAAATCTTTGGCGTCTGCAATCTTCGCCTCCTCCTGAGACCATTTCATATAACCACCCGACTCATTAATCTCTCTGTTAGTCATAAAACGAATCCGGCCGTCTTTATATATTATCGGCCTGAAAGCCTTGAACCCGTCGGTTGGAACACGCGGGTTGAACACAAAAGTACCTTGAGCGAACTGTTTTGAGGTAACAGAAAGATCGGGATGTGCATCCACTCCATAAAGCGCTCCGATGCTGCTTTTGGTCTGCTTATATCTCTCGCTTACCAAGATAAAGTGGCCACCGGCATCCACGAAAACAATCCCCGGCCTCAACGTATTTCGATTCAAGGCCACCGGATACATGTCGCTATCATCCTCATTAGGCAATGTCCGGCCGTTCCCACTGTGAATCGCCATATTAACATGCTTCCACACAAACAAATTGAACCGCTCCACAGGATCCTCGACATAGTCGTAGACGGCAGTCAGGTTATCACGCTTGTGTTCGCAGATCGGACCTGTGATTGAGCTTCCTCTTGAGCACCTATTGAAAAGAAAGGGCAACCCCATTTTCCAAGCAAAATAAGCTCGCAAAGCAAACGGAGCGTCTGCACAATCGGCATATATCCTCACCGCCCCTTTTTGTATCCCGAAATCTTCGTTCCAACCCAGCGCATTATATAAAATATTGCGATATGGATCCTTCAGGGGCTGGTGTAGAGGCCGCCAACTGTTGTGACCACCTCTTTGAATTTTAAACAACCTCTCAACGAAAACAGAGAAAAGGTCTTCCATGTGTGGAGTCCATTTGTCCCTGATTTCCCAAACACCGGTCTCAACCAAGGGCCTTTCGCGGCTGACTTCATCAACACCGACTAAGCTGCTCTTTTGGTTTTTTACATTCACCGCCATGCAAGCAAAGCTGCTTTTTCCACCCCCGTCTTCAGATGAGAATACAGCAGTGTAACGCCCCGGTGCGAGTGAAGAAAAGCTCAAGACATGTGCTTTTGGATAATGACCCCAGCTCTCCTTTTTCTTCGGTTCTATCCGGTCCCCCTTCTCGTCCATGACCAAAAAAGTGTGCCTTTTTTTCCTGGATCGTGTCACAGCGACAAAACGAACCCGCTCGCCCACCTCAGGCTTGAACGGAAAGACAAATACCCGATCTTTTTTTGTCACACTCTTACTGCACCTTAAAATATTTTCTCTTCTCTGTTCATTTCTCTCAACCCTATCGGCCTGAGCTTTGAGATCTTCAAAACGAGCGCGCTCTTGAAGCATTTCGTGGTACAGTTGAAGGCAAATCTCTTCGTTTTCACGACATTCAATGCCATTACCAATCCCCACCTCGTTCAAATCTAATTCAGTCCCTCTGAAATCATCAGCGCTCAACCACGACAAATTTTGTTCATTGAAAAGAAAGCCGCCCGCGCCTTCCGCCTCTTGGTCTTGTGCCCCGTCTCCTTTTGTTCCCGAACCCTCATAAGCAGTTTTTGGAAGGAAAAAAGCCCCCATAATCAAAAGCGCCAAACAGACAGTACACAAGATCCCCCATACTTCTCGCTCTCCAGGCTTTTTGATTTTAGCTTTTAATTGCATTCTCTCTCTCCTGCTACCTCTATCTGCCTCCATCCACCGCTCGTTGATCCTGAACAACCTCCTTTTTACTTCTCCAGCGTTTCAAAACTTCATGTCTAATAATACGGTCTCAAAAACAAAATATTCTCAGTGCATTTTTTGTATAATAGTGAAACCATAAATTAGCTTTTCTTCATCTGCTTCTCTTAATGAACATCACCTCTTAAACGCCACATCTTAGACTCCACCTCTCCTTGTACTCCTCTCCCTCAACTCTTACTAATCTCCAAGTCCCCTTACACTTTTCATTATAACGTCAAAACAACATGTAGTCAAGAGTGCGATAAAAGCCAGGCTCACCCCAACCACAGGCTCACCCCAACCAAGGTTTCCCCCATATCCGCCCCACCCTTCATTCAATAGCTATGTTAAGCCGCCAATCAGGCCGGACCAAGACTCCATCCCACCGCTGCGAGAGCCTAGGTGAACTTATCCAACATAATTCTTGTCAACGGCGCCGTCTTCTGCCCCGTCTTCTACCCCGTATTCTGACACCTCTTCTCCGGCCTCTCCTTCCGCGCCTACCTCTCCGGCGATATCCTCTCCGGCGATATCCACGATACCGACGCCCTCTGGCTCTGTACCAACGATAATAGTGTCTACGGTGTGTCCTGTAATATCGAACATAGGCACCATAAGACGCATAAGTGCGAGGCACATAGTACCGAGTACCGTTAACGTAATACATTGGTCTACCGACATTGTCATAGTAGACGACATAGCCATTATAGTACATCGGTGTATAGTAACTGGTTGCGATACGAGGGCCGGATACTTGGTGTTCTGGCACGTAATGTACATCCCGCAGATGATGCGACCAAACCGATGATTGCGGTTAAAAAAATCGCCGTTCCGATTGCTTTACTTTTCCAGCGCATAATCGTTCTCTCCTTTCAAACAGGGTTCGTTTCTTCTCTTTTTAATGCAACAATCCTGCAACGCATTATAATAAAAACACTACTAGAAGTATACGACATCGCAAGCGGAACCTTTCTGAAGTTCAAAAAAAAGGCTACAACTTTCTGTAATCCAACACTTTTCACTCTTCGCCGGCTCGCCGTTTTACCTGATCATCGACGAAAATACATACAGCCTCATGACCGGATCAATTGACTTTCGTGCTCCAGAGAGGAATATCGAGCTGCTATGCAGAGTAAAAAGAGGACACTATGCATCCTGGGCCCGACAGCCACAGGAAAAACTAGAACAGCAGCGCTTGTGGCAAAAACCCTTGGCGGTGAAGTCATAAGCGCTGACTCGCGTCAAGTATATCGCCGAATGGATCTCGGGACCGGTAAGGACTATGAAGATTACACAGTAGAAACCACGAGTGTTCCGGTTCATCTAATTGACATTGTAGATCCTCCTCAAAAATTCAGCCTGTTCGACTACGCTAGGGCGTTTAAGCGGGTATTCGAAGAGATCACCGGCCGAGACGCACTCCCCATCGTCTGTGGAGGTTCCGGCCTCTACCTTGAAGCTGTTCTGGCTCGTTATCCACTTATAGAAGCTCCTAAAAATGAGAGTTTACGAGCTGAATTGACCGGCTTAAACATGGAGACTCTGCAAAACCGGCTTAAATCGCTGAAAACCCCTCACAATGTAACGGATCTCAATAACCGGGAGCGCCTCATCAGGGCAATCGAAATCGCGGACCACGCCCGCCGCCATCCTGAAGACTCTTTGGAGTTACCAAAGCATGAGCCCACTATTTTCGGAATCCGTTGGCCTCGGCCGCTGTTACAAGAAAGAATAGAAAAGAGGCTACGAGAGCGACTGGAGGCAGGACTTATCGAAGAAGTTGAAGCGCTTGTGAGAGAGGGAGTGACATACGAGGATCTTCAGTTCTACGGGCTGGAGTACCGGTATGTCGGAGCTTTTGTGTGCGATAAGATGAACCGAAACGATATGTTCCAAAAACTACGGTCCGCTATCTGCAAGTTCGCAAAACGACAAGAGACCTGGTTCCGGCGGATGGAACGTTCAGGGTTCACAATTGAGTGGCTTGACGGTAGAGACGGCCCCAACAAAAACTCCCGGAAGATCATCTCTCATTGGGTGTCATTACAAACGCCATAAATCGAAGGGGAAAACTTAAGCTTCTGCGCTTGGCCGACGCCTAAACATGTTTATATTCCATAATATGACAATGGACGGAAGTTTCGAGGAGG
>JAABSF010000311.1 GCA_011390535.1 Deltaproteobacteria bacterium
GTGGCCGGTACCGCCGCTGCGGCCATGGATATACCCGACACTATAGTTCACTCTAAAGCAGCAGCAATAGGTGCTGCGGGTTATTTGAGGCGAAACAGGAAGAAGACATGAGTAAAGGGCGAATAAGCGACAGAAAATTAGGAGTCTATGTTTGTCACTGCGGGGGTAACATCTCGGACTATGTCAACGTCGAAGAGGTCCGGAAAGCGGCCTCACTTGAGGGTGAGGTAAAAGTAGCGAAGACGACTATGTTTGCTTGTTCGGATGCCGCCCAAAAAGAGATGGAGAGTGATATTAGAGAGCTTGGCCTGGACGGGTTGGTGGTGGCGTCGTGTTCTCCGAGGTTGCACACCATGACCTTCAGGGGAGTGGCCCGCCGTGCAGATTTGAACCCTTACCAATACGTGCAAGTCAACATCCGGGAAGGTTGTTCATGGGCTCACCGGGAAGACGAAAAAGGGGCCACGGAAAAAGCCATCGCGCTGGTGAAGGCGGGTATTGCGAGTGCGGCGCTGTCTATGCCCCTGGAACCAATACGAATTGAGACGGTTCCCGCCGCAGTTGTTATCGGAGGAGGCGTTGCGGGCTTGAGAGCGGCAATTGGTCTGTCCGACCTGGGGATTGAGGCTCATCTGGTCGAAAAGAGTGAAAAGTTTGGCGGGCTGCTTGGGACCCGGCGCTCGATTTATCCCGGAGGTCGTGACGGCGGAGCGTTGATAGAATCTCTGGTCCAAGAGGCGAAAGAGCGAGAAAATATTCATCTATATCTCCAGAGCCGGGTGACGGGAAAGACCGGCAGCGTGGGTGATTTTGAGATTCAAGTGCTGGGTCCGGGGAAAACACCGGAGACTCTCAGGGTGGGGTCGGTGATAGTCGCAACAGGAGCCGAGAGCTACGAACCTTCTGAAGGGGAGTTTGGGTACGGACAACCGGGAGTTATGACCCTCTCCCAATTTATGGACGCCCTTGACCAATCCGAACCCGGTGAGCTTGTAGTCAACGGGAGACCTGTCCAGTCGATATGCTACATCTACTGCGTGGGGAGCCGGCAAGATGCGGGGGAGCCGGGAGCTCACACCTATTGTTCCAGGTTCTGTTGCGGAAGCGCTATGCATGCGGCAATAACCGCCTCCAAAATTGATGAAGATATCCGACAGTATCATCTCTACAGAGATATAAGGACATATGGAAAGCTGGAGCCATTGTATGAAGAGGCCAACAAGCTGGGCTCTTACATTTTAAAGTTTGATCCCCAAGACCCCCCTTTGGTAAAAAGCTCGACCGGTGATGGGGGAGGGAGTGAAAAAGACGGAGAAGGAGAAGGTGATGAGGAATGGGTAGAGGGGGAGGGCGATCTCATGGTTAAAGTGAAAGACAAGTTACATGGGGATGACGAGTTTTCCATCCAGACGGACCTGGTTGTTTTAGTAACCGGAATGGTCCCTCGAAAAGGAGATGAGATTCAAGATGTTTTTAAAATACCTGTGGGAGCGGAAGGGTTTTTTAATGAGATACATCCTAAGTTGAGACCTGTGGAGACCGTTATGGACGGCATAATGATATCCGGTTGCTGTCAGGCGCCCAGAAACGCCATGGAGAGCGTAGCCTCTTCTCTCTCTGCGGCGGCGGCGACCGGGTCGATTCTGATGAAAGGCTATGTCGAGTTGGAACCTTTAGTGGCCAAGGTGGATCCGGGGCTGTGTGAGTGGTGTGGTAAATGCGCCGAGGCGTGCCCCTATCTCGCTATCGGTAAGGCGGCGGATGAAACCCCTGCCGGCGGCGGTAAAGCGGTGGCCATGGTAAACAAATCCGTTTGTAAAGGTTGCGGGGCATGTGTCCCGGTGTGTCCACCGGAGGCGATAGAGCTGAACGGGTTTGAAAATGAACGGGTCATGAGAGCTATTGAAGCTTTGGCGCAAGCTCCTCACATCGCAGTCCAACAAGAGGCGGAGGGCCGAAAAGCAAAAACAGAAGAGAATTAACCGAAGAGAATGAAAGAAAAGAATTAACCGAAGAGAATGAAAGAAAAGAATTAACCGAAGAGAATAATAAAAGAGAATACCAGAAGAGAATTAATCGAAGAGAATCAACCGAAGAGAATTAAGGATAAAACACATGAGCAGCTCTTCTTCTTCACCACGATTATTACGCGAAGCGGCTGAGATCTCCCGGGAGGAGATGGCCATGCATAAAGAGATTCTAGTGAGTGCTGACACCGATGAAGGCAAGACGATACCCGAGATAGCCCAGGCACTGGAATATCCTCAGCAGGAAGTAGTCTATTGGGTTATGAGTATGTGGAAGTACGGCTTGCTGGTGGAATCCGCCGAGGCCGATGAAGACGGATACTTCAAGTATCGCCCCTCTCCGGATCAATTCTGATCTCGGTTTTTCGCTCCTTTCCTTCGTTTTTTTGTATTCCCATCACAGACACTTCCCTGCTTCTTCGTATTTTTGACTTGACGTAACCGGTACAACCTTGAAAAAGGAAAAGTGACGGACGGGTTCATAAATGAACTGTAACGCTAAAATGAACTGTAACGCCAAAAGGGTGTTTTGTCCGGAAACAGGAGAAAAAATATGAGAGATGAAGATTCGTTTAACCAGAACAACACCGAAGATGATTTTGAGAAGATGCTGGAAGCTTCTTTTACGAAGATACCGAAGCTTGAGCCCGGGATGAAGGTGACCGGCAGAGTCACCTCTGTGGGCGAGGAGAATGTGTTTCTGGATTTGGGGACCAACCTTGACGGGGTAATCGGAAAAGCGGAGCTGATGGAAGCAGGAGTAGAAGTGCAGGTGGATGATGAAGTTGAATGCTTCATCGTGGCTGTGAGAGAGGGCGTCGTCCAGTGTACGACAAGGCTTGGTGCATCATCTGAAGGGCGCGCCGGCAGGGAAGCGGCTGTTTCATCGCTGATGGATGCCGAAGGGAGCGGCATCCCGGTTGAAGGAAAGGTCAAAGAGGTTGTAAAAGGAGGTGTCAAAGTCTCTCTCCTCGGCCTGGAGGCGTTTTGTCCGATTTCTCAAATAGATAATTCTTATGTAGAGGATGCTTCGGTGTTTTTGGGTGGATCCTATCTGTTCAGGGTAATGCGGGTGGAAGAGGATGGCCGCAACATTGTGATCAGCAGAAAATCGCTCCTACAAGAAGAGGCTGAAGCCAAGGCGAAAGAGCTATGGTCCACAGTGAATGTGGGAGATACGGTTAAGGGAGTTGTGACCAATATCAGGAAGTACGGTGCATTTGTGGACATAGGGGGCGTCGAAGGTTTGTTGCATGTCTCTGAGATGTCTCATGAACGGGTTGAAGATCCTGCCGATGTTTTACAGGTCGGCCAAAGCATTGATGTCGCCGTGAAGAGCATGGATCAAGCCGGGGGTAAGATCTCTTTGAGCATTAAGTCACTTCAAGCGGATCCGTGGGAGAGTGCAACCAAAGTTTTAGGAGAAGGCCGGGTGGTGGTTGGGCGTGTTACACGGCTGCAACCCTTTGGTGCCTTTGTAGAGGTTGCCCCGGGCGTGGACGGTTTGATTCATATTTCCGAGTTGGGTGGTGAAAAACGTATCGCGCATCCAAGAGAGGTGTTGTCTGAAGGACAAGAGATGGATGTGAAGATCCTGAGCATTGATCACGAGAGAAAGCGCATCGCGCTCACAGTGGCGGCGGATAAGGAAAAAGAAGAAGAAGAAAGGGCTCTGGATGACCTGAGAGCCAAACAGAAGCAACAAGGACAAGGTTCCATGGGGTCTCTGGGCGATCTGTTGTCCAGGGCCATGAAAGATAGCGACAAAGGTTGAGCGGAGAGGTTTTGAGAATTCTCTGCATACAGGGTTGGAATGAAAAGATAAAAGGAAGGAAAGAAAATGAGTGATCAGCGGTCCACCGGAGGAGGAGCAGCAGGAGGAATCGAGCGACTGTGCTCTAAATGCGGAACGCACCTTCAAGAGCAGTTCAACGGAAGGGTGACTGTGGACATTTGTCCCAACTGCAGAGGGGTCTATTTAGATTCCGGAGAGCTGGACGAGACCCTCGCGCAGGACGGGCTCACCCGTTATCTCGCCGGGCTGGAAGAAGTTTGTTATCACTGCAGGTATTCACCGAAAGAAGGCGAGCGGGTTTTTCCGATATGTCCGAGTTGCGGGAGAGAGAATAGGCCCTATGCGTGTCCGGGGTGTCAAGATGCTATGAGGCCGGTGGTTTTTCATGACGTTTTGTTGGAAGTCTGCCCCGGCTGTTTTGGTTTGTACCTGGACAGGCGTGAGCTTGGCGCTGTTGCACAGAAACTTGAGCAGCAAGAGGGAGGTTTTGCAAACGGCCGAGAGGACTATGGGCCGGCCGGGTTCGCCGGATCCGGAGCAGGAATGGGAGCAGGTGCCGGGTTC
>JAABSF010000312.1 GCA_011390535.1 Deltaproteobacteria bacterium
TTGTGGCCATTTACTTTCTTGGGTTTCTCATCCCTTCATTGAGAGGATTGGCTACCGGTAAGTGGTGGTTTCTTGTTGGGAGCATTTTGGTCTCAGTCGCAGGAGTAGCTCTTGGAGCATTGCATCTAAGCTTTCACGGGAGCGATATTAAAACTAAGGTTAAAAAAACCACAGGGCTTGTGCTTCTTGTTATAGGGTTGACCGGTAGTGTTCACTTTTTCCTTACACCATCAGCCGCACCAGCACAAACCGCAAATCTCGAAGACGCAATGGCGGAAGCCAAGGAAAAAGAGAGGCCGGTAATAATGGATTTCTGGGCGATCCACTGTCTCCCTTGTATACAAATGGACAAGGAGACTTTCGCTCATCCCGAAGTAAAAAAGCTCATCGACCAAAGGTTCAAATTCGTTAAAATCGACTGTTCTAAGGACACCAAAAAAGTGAGAGCGCTCAGAAAAAAGTACAAAGCGATTCAGCTCCCCACAATCATTATTCTGTCTCCGGATGGAAAGGTGTTACGCCGCCTCAAGGGGTTCACAGGCCCTGATAAAATGCTCAAGACCTTAAAGACCATTCAATCAAAAGATATAACAAAGCCTAACAAATAACCCAAAAATAAAGGTTAGAGACGGGGACAAGATGCTACCGGCTGTGTGGTCACTACTTAGCAACAAGCAACAGGAGAATTCCAAAATATTAAAACCCGCCCAAATCCCCCGGACTAGAGGAATTCTGCGACAGGATCTAAATAGCCTGAGAGTCCGTCTCGATGAGACCGTAGTTTTTATCTTCCCGCCTATACACTACATTGATGGCACGCGAATCTGCATTCGTGAACACCAGAAAAGCGCTGTCACGTAGATCAAGCTGCATTATGGCCTCTTCAACCGTCATGGGCTTTGCCTGGAATTCCGAAGTCCTGACAACCTTCCTGACGGCATCATCTTCCATTATTTGCGGCTGTGGTGAATCTTCTGTGTTAGCCTCTTCCATAGCCTGAAGAATATTATGCCGGACCGGTATCTGTGGACCTTGCTGCGGCTTATGTCTGCGGATTTTATCTTTATATTTCTTTACTTGTCGCTCAATCTTTTCCACAGCGCGGTCAATAGAGCTGTAAACATCCTCACTGGAATCCTTTCCTTTTAATAACAGCCCGTTATTCAAAGTTATGTTGATGTCTGCACGTTGCCTATACTTCTCTTTGCTCAATACGACCTGTGCAGTAATCGGCTCAGGAAAAAACTTCTTAATCTTTCCTACCTTTTCCTCAGCATAAGATTTCAATGCCTCTGTTGTGTCCATTTTGCGAAATGTGACGGAGAACTGCATGCACTCGCCTCCTGGTGGATGGGACTAGAAGTACTTTTTTCTCTTAGAAGAGCTTAAAATGCCCAACTGTTCGCGATACTTCGCTACCGTACGCCGGGCGATGTCTATGCCCGCTTCTTTGAGAAAATCAGCTATCTTCTTGTCGCTGAATGGTTTTTTAGGGTTCTCTTTTGCGATGATTTGCTTTATTTTGTCTTTTACACTTTCGGATGCCACCTCCTGTCCATTGGTACGAGACAATCCACTGTTAAAAAAGTATTTCAACTCAAAGATGCCCTGGGGGGTGTGAACGTACTTCGCCGTCGTAACCCGAGAGATTGTAGACTCGTGCATCTCCACATCGTCTGCGACATCTTTTAAAATCATTGGTTTCAAGTATGCCACACCCTTATCCAAAAACTCCCTCTGAAACTTTACAATGCTCTCTGTGACTCTAATAATGGTCCGCTGTCGCTGCTGAATGGACCTGATGAGCCACTGTGCCGAGCGCAGCTTCTCTTGAACATATTGCCGGGCGTTCTCCCCACCCTCTTTCAACGCTCTCGTATAGTAGCCGGATATTTTCAACTTAGGAAGCCCATCGTCATTGGGAACCACAAAATAGGAATCTCCTACTTTGTGAATGTAAACATCAGGAGTAATGTAATGAGGGTCATCTGTAGAATACTGACGGCCCGGCCTTGGATCCAGCCGCATGATCAGCTTTGCAGTCTCATAGACTTCTTCAATGGGCACACCTAGACTTTTCGCAATAGCCGGGTAGTTTTTTTTCTCCAAATCACCCAAATGCTCTGTCACCATCTTTTTGAGGATCTCGGAGTCTTCGCCCAAATGCCTCGCCTGAATGATCAAACACTCACTTAAATTCCTCGCTGCGACGCCCACAGGATCGAAAGCTTGAATCTTCTCCAATACAGATTCCGCCTCTTCCATATTGACGCCCGCGCGCTCAGCGATATCGATAATAGGAGGTTCCCGGAAATACCCGTCAGGGCTGAGGTTACCAATGATCAAGGCACCTACCTGATTCTCACTATCAGAAAAATTGGACATCTTCATTTGCCAGATGAGATGCTCACTAAGGGATGGTTTTCGAGTGTATGTAGATTCAATGCTGGGAAGATCGTCAGGCTCACGCCTCACCGAAGGAGCTCGAGGTGACATGGTATAGTTCTCGAGATAAGCATCCCAGTCGACCTCTTTCGCAGCGCTCTCATCCCCTTTTATTTCTTTTACTTTTTCCTCTCTCGCCGCAGCCTTCTCCATCCCCTCACCATCTACACCCCCTTCACTTTTCCCATCACCTGTAACCTCCGCGCTCTCTTGCCCCTCTTCCAGGACCGGATTCTCCAACATCTCCTTCTGCATCACGTCCTGCAGCTCCATTCGAGACAGTTGAAGTAGTTTTATGGCCTGCTGCAGCTGGGGGGTCATAACCAACTGCTGAGTAAGCTTTAGTTGTTGCCTCAGTTCCAACATGCAATCGACTCCTGATAAACTACGTCACCTCGTGATCCAAACTCTCCGCTGTTGATGAAATCTAACAAAATCTCAAAAAGGGAACCGCTCAAATGTCCCCTCCGGCGCCGGAACAACTGCCCGAGGTGCATCATTTGTGTCATGATAATAATGTAGCATTCAAAACACTCAAAGGAAAGACGTTTTTCTTGATCGCATGATTACACCTAACATCGGCGAAACTGTAATCTTGATTGAGCCTCTATTAATATGAAAACCGATTGGATGTGGACATATTCCCCTTTGTCTTTATAATCTCAACCAAACGGCTCTACACTACACGAAACCGGTATTGCAGCGATAGTGTCCGGTGGGTCGCAAGAGCGGTATCAAAAGTTTTAAAACAGAAAAGCTTTTCCGAGATGTTTATCACCATTAAAAAAATCCCGCCTCTGTTACTGACGTTTTCCGCCCTTTTGATTTTCGCTTGCAATGAAAAAACCTCCTCCACCGGATCATCCACCGACCCCTCCACCGAAGATTCCAAGAAATCAGCTAAAGACAAAACTGAATCGGACTCACCTGTGAAAACAGATGATATCCAACCCCCGGACGAGACCACAAAAAAGGATAACTCAAAGAAAAAACCGGACTCTTCAAAAGAAGCCACAGAAAAGGTTTCTGCCTCCAGCGCTACTACTAAGCTGACAGTAGAGTCCGCAGGCGAAGAAGCCCGGCACCTTCTTCGATACAACCTACAGGCCGGCATGGTGGCCATCTATTCAGGGGAAATACGGCAGCTCACTACGGCTCCTCAACCGGTGGGCGCGTTTGAAGTGGTCTACAGGTTCAAACTGCGTCAAGAATTCGGCAAAGCAAAACAGATTAAAGCTCAAGAAAAAGCAACCGCTCCAGGTTTTGAAATAACCTACAGCCTCGAAGATGTAAAAATCGATTTTCCCGAACGTTTGAAGATCAAATCGGATATTTTAGAACAAACACTAAACCGAACCTCTTTCAAAGCCCTCATATCACCACGGGGCCACATGGAGCGCCTTGCCGATAGCCTCAAAGGCAACAAACCGACTCATGAGAAACACATGGAAGAGCTGAGCAACACACTCCCTAAACTAAACCCGATATACCCGAAAGATCCCGTGGGCCGGGGAGCGATCTGGACCCTTGTGACCTCTTTGCCAATGACACAACAGACAGGCTTGGCCAAGAGCTCCCTTCTGACAAAAATATCAACACGATATAAAGCAGACTCCATAACCGAAGTAGAGCAAGGCAGGGCAATGAATTTGGAGATCAACACAAAGGTTACCCTGGATGGTTCATCCTCAGGCATGAAGGTGCAAGGAGAGGGTGGCGGCAAAGGTTCCACAAGCATCCTGTTAAAAACCGGGCTGGTGCATTCTTATAAAAATCTTGTAAAAGTAGTGACAAAGATAAAAGATCAAGAAGCCTCCAACACCACCGCCGTGAACCTCAAGCTCATATCTCTGAATTAGGGGAGTCGTGAATTTATGGAGTCATAAACTTCTGAGTAACGAAAAGCTGGGTCGAACCATCGCCGACTCAGATCGGA
>JAABSF010000313.1 GCA_011390535.1 Deltaproteobacteria bacterium
TTTTTAATGCCGGGCTCCTGGCCGGGTCGGAGAAAAGAACGGACGGCTTGGCGACGTGGTTCATGGCGCTCTCCTTCAATGAGTCATTTGTCGGAATATGTAACTTATGCAATTAAGAATGCCAGGGTTTGAGAACTTGGGCAAAAAAATGCAATTTTCCAAAAATTGTCCCCGGATACTTTGGACTCGGCAGTTAGTTTTTTGCCGCTCCTTTTAAACTGATAACTTGAACTGATCGTGTATCTTGACCTGTTGCCCGAATTGCGGGCATTGTCCTGGACATGATGACTGAATTGATGGTTTTTGCACAGACGGGATGTGATTGGAAGGGCACCATATCGGTGGCGACGGTGATCACTATCGTGGGTCAGGTCATAGCGCTGGTTTTGGTGCTCCGAATACTCACCGAAAGAAGAGACGCTGCGGCTACGTTTGCGTGGATATTCGGATTGATTCTTTTGCCGTACATAGGGGCTATTTTGTATTTAATGCTGGCCGGGAAGGTGGAACGGCGAAGGTTGAGGATTCGGCATCGGGCGGTGGCCAAGTTAGGAGAGAAAAAGGGAGATCTGGAAAAACATCTCAAACACCATAGAGAAGAGTCGTTGTCTGAAGTGGATCCTTCTTTTAAGGCGGTGATGCGATTAGCGGAAGAGCTTGGTGCCGGACATCCTACAGTTGGAAACAGTGTGGCGGTTTTGGATACCGGGCGGCAGACTTTTGATTCAATAGAGAGTGCGTTGAAAAGTGCGGTATCTCATATTCACCTGGAGTACTATATTTTTCGTCCGGATGACACAGGGCGAAGGATATTGGCGATACTTGAACAGAAGGCGAGAGAGGGTGTGGAGGTTCGTCTGCTCTTTGACAGCGTCGGCAGCTCTTTTTTTAAGCGGAGGCATTACAAGGATTTGGTGTCGGCCGGGGGGCAAGTTGTACCGTTTCTGCCTCTTTTCTCGTTGCGGCGACCCTTCAGCGTAAATTTTAGAACTCACAGGAAGATTATCGTGGTAGATGATTCTATCGGGTTTGTCGGGGGTAGAAATATAGGTAACGAATATCGCAGCGACAGATACGATTCAGGAGAGTGGAGAGATGTTCATCTCAGGTTGGAGGGGCCCTCGGTGAATCGGCTCCAGGAGGTTTTCGCCGAGGATTGGATATTCGCTACAGGAGAGGATGTCTCTGATCTGGAGCATTGTTTCACTCCATTTGAAAGACCGGGCAGGGCGAGGGTTCAAGTGTTGGATTCAGGCCCCGATGGTGAACCTCAGATCATCCACAGAATCCTATTTGAGGCTATTGTCTCTGCCAGGCGATCCGTGGATGTAGTGACCCCTTACTTTGTGCCTGATGTTTCGATTTTAATGGCTCTCCAGAATGCTGCATATAGAAAAGTCCGAGTGAGAATTTTGGTTCCGGGGATTACAGACAGCCTGATAACAGGGTGGGCCGCCCGCTCTTATTTTCCAGAGGTGCTCAGCGCCGGCGCCGAAGTTCACAAATACAGCCCGGGGATGCACCACGCAAAGTTGGTTGTAGTAGATGATAAATGGTCCTATGTGGGGACCGCGAACATGGATATAAGGAGTTTTAGGCTGAACTTTGAGGTGGGTGTGGCTTTATATGAACCCGACATAGCGAGGAGATTGAGCTCGTCCATAGAGAGGGATATTGGAAAATCAGAGAAGCTTGTATATCAGACCCCGGGACGCATCGAGGCCCTGGCGAACGGAATCGGACGCGCGTTTTCTCCGGTTCTGTGATTGTTTTGCCCTGTTTGTGTTTAGGGTTTTCTTTTTTGTTTTTGAGATTTTCTTTTTTTCCGGTTTTATGCATTCATGGGAGCGAACCAGAAAACTTAGGATTTGCAAATGTTTGGATTAAAAGGATTGAGAGTATCTGCGGAAGGGAGACGGTTTTAAATGGCTCGTTCGGGGAAAAACCCTGACGGAATAGTAATCGGGGAGAAGCTTGGGCGGTACAAAGTGGTTTCACACCTTGGGAGAGGCGCCATGGGGGAGGTTTATCTATGTCACGATGATGCGCTCAATCGCGATGTAGCGGTGAAGGTGTTGGCAGACACTCACAGGAAAAACCCTGAGCTGAGAGCGCGATTTGTGAGAGAGGCGCGTGCGGTGGCCCGGGTTGCGCATCCGAACATTGTGCACATTCATTTAATTGATGAGCACTCGGGGCTCCCTTATTTTGCCATGGATTATCTGAAGGGGAGAGATTTAGGCAGTCTTTTGCGGGAATTCGGGCCCATGGATCCGGGGGAAGCGGTAGCTATTATTTTAAGGGTGGCGAGAGGGTTGAGAGCTGCGGCGAAGGCGGGTGTCGTGCATCGAGATCTGAAACCGGCGAACATAGTGGTCGCCTCTGATGGGGATGTAAAGCTGATGGATTTCGGGTTGGCAAAGACCATCTCGGTGGATCCGGAGCTTACGGCGGCGGGGCTGGTTGTTGGGACCCCTGATTATATTTCCCCGGAGCAAGCCAGAGGTGAACAGGCCGACAGCCGCTCCGATATCTACGGCCTGGGCTGCACCTTGTTTCACCTGCTCTCGGGGCAACCTCCCTTTCGTGTCAAGGACTCGCCGAATACATACATGGCTATCTTGGGTCGCCATATGCACCGTCCGCCTCCAAGTGTAGAGGAGTTTCGCCCGGGAATAGACTCCGGGTTAGCTTCTTTGTGTCTGCGGATGATGGAAAAAGACCCGAACCGAAGGCCTGATATTGAAAATGTAATAGAAGAGCTCAGCGCGCTGGAGAAACGATTCGGTGCGGTAGTGCCCAAGGTTGTGCCCAGACCGCTACGCCGCGTCGACGTTATTAAAGGCGGTGTAGGTGTGGGGGGTGGTGTTGGGGACGGGTTAGATGAAAAAGATCCGGGACAGAGAGCGGACGGAGGAGCAAGACGTGGGGTGGAGGACGGATTGGGGGATGGTGGTTTCGGTTTGGGAGATGGTGGTTTAGATGATTTGGGTGAAGGTGGAGATGGGTTCGTAGGAAATGAGAGATTGGGAAGAGCACGCCGATGGGAAGTGAACAGCGGGGGTGAAGAAGGCTATGAAGATGATGATGTTGATTCAACATTGGAGACGAGATTGAACCAACATACACTCGTGGCCCGGACAGGACTGCCGGGTTGGGCGCTGGTGGTTACGGCGTTGGCGGTAGCCGTATTTTTAATTGGCCTTGGGCTGAGGTTGTCCAGGACCGGCGGTGGTGGCGGATCTAACCTTGGTTACGAGGTTGAAGAGAAGCCTAATAAGGGGAAGGGAAGTGGTTCAGGAGAGAATAGAGGGGGCGCTCACGAGATAGGACAAAGAAAAGGAGGGGAAGACGGAGAGAATGGGGAAGAAGATGAAGAAGGTCGGCGGCGCCTCGGACCAGGGATTCCTTGGAACACGGTTTTGATCGCCACCGGTGATGGTCAACCGGATCTGCATGTGTCGGTTCGTCCAGTGAGCTTATTGCAATGGACGAGAGGCAGTGAGGGGGCGAAGAGCACTCCGGTAAAAAAAGGGGACACGGATCCGAGAGCATTGTTACCCGTTGCCGGGGTGCGTTACGAAAAAGCCGCCAAGTTTGCCGAAAGACACGGAGGGAGGCTCCCCAGCTTGGACGAATGGCAAAAGATAAGGAGAGCGGATGGAGTGCTGTTTCCGGATCACACCATGTGGGAGTGGGTGGACACAGAGGAACGAAAACCCGGCAAGCGCAGGGCTTGGGTTGCAAACAGGGCCGGAAAGCGAGAGTCCCGCAGAACCTATAGAAAATATCGTGACGTGACTTTTAGGATCGTTTGGGACGCAGACAAGGCACAGCAATAATCACCGCCGGCCCTGATGGTTTACTGGAATGATCTCGTTCATGTTTTGATAAACCAATCCATGGGCTGCATCTTTTCTGTCTCTGGATGGCTCCAACTAAAATAGAAGCTATAATTAATGAAACATAAGTGGCCTCTTGGTTGTTTATCAATTTTGTGGCTATTTGGCGGTCATTGGTGGTCATTGGTGGTCATTGGTGGCCATTGGTGGCTATTGGTTTAAGCCTGATATTTGAACTGGAGTTATGTATGAGTATGTCATTACCCGTTATTTTTCTCGCCGGATTGGGGACAATCCTTACCCCCTGCGTTCTGCCTTTGATTCCGATTTATTTGGGGGCGCTCTCCGGTTTTGGGATGGAAGAGGCTGAAAAACAGGGAGTGAGAGGGCGACTCAAGATGGTGGCCGGCTCTCTCTCCTTTATATTGGGGTTTACCATAGTTTTTGTAGCCCTGGGGTTGGTGTCGAGCATCTTCGGGCAGGCTCTATCAAATCACCGACAGATCTTGACTCAGCT
>JAABSF010000314.1 GCA_011390535.1 Deltaproteobacteria bacterium
GACTTTGTCGTTGGTTTGCCGGGGTGACTTTTGATCGGCACGAGCTACATAGGCCAAAGAGAAAACGAAAAAGAAAACGCCCGCAAATGAAATCAACCGAATGATCACACTTCTGAATTTTGTGTTACTCATTGCTGTTGCTTTCAAGGTTTCTGTAATCATTTTGTTATACTTAAAAAGTGTTTGATAAGTGTTTTGCACATCACTTTGTCTTGCGTCAGTGTAATCCAAAAACAAATACGATGCCATCTTGTTCAGGATACAAAATGGATTTTTAAAAAAACTTGTTAAACATTCTACATATTACTCTGCTCATGTAATCAGTCGTTTTCATCTACCACGAAGAGGACTCCGTTAAAGTTTCCAAAGCCGTCCGGCACAATTGCTTCAGCTCCCGGGGGGCTTTTTATCACCTGATTATCGACTTTGTATGTATAAAGATGGCGACCCGGTGAGAGACAGACAGTCAAGGTCCATCGGTCGTCCTTTTTGGTCATTAAACCCTTTTCTTCATTCCATCGGTTGAAATCACCTATGACTGATACGTTTTTCGCCGATGGTGCATTATAGCGAAATGTCACCCATCGTCCTGTGCATGACGGAACAGGTTGATCCGGCGCGGAATCTCTCTCGGTTTTTATGCTTTTTGTAGTTTCTTTCTGATTTTCCGGTTTCCAATCAGAAGCCGGTTTCCACCCCGAAGGGTGAAGTTCAAAGTCATTCTTTTTTTTATGTCCCCAGGTTTTTCCCCACTTCAAACCGACTCCCGCCAAGAGCTGCATGCGGTGTTGTTTGCCGCTCTCTTGAGCAATATTCATGTGCACATACTCGAATGAATGAGATGCCCAAACTGAAAGCCATCTAAGTGGTTCCCATTGGAGCGTTGTTTCAAACCAAGCGACGAGATCTTTCCTTGCTTCCGGTGTTCCCATTCCCGGGACATGGAACCGGGAAAAATGGTTTGTTGCGCCACCGGCGGACAAGAGAAGCCTCAATCGCCAAGGGATTGGAAAGAGTGCGTTGAAGAAAAGACGATGACTGTCGTGATCATGAAAATCCTTGCTGGAGGTAACAATAACGTAATTATAGTGAGCTTCCATCTGAAACCATTTGGCTGCCTTCCATCGCACACCCATTTGCGGCCCGTTTTCGTAATTCAGCTTTGTTTCATTGTCTAGTTCTCTGGAAGGGTCCGGATAGTAAACCGCGCGGAAGAAATAGCCGCCCCAAATGGAGAAGACAGGGTGGTGACGCCAGGACACCGACAATTTGCTCTTTCCCGACCAGTATCGTTCTTCTCTATGTTTTCCCCTGGTGTTTACAATTCCCTGAAAATGGAGCTCACCGAAGAGTTTGCGGAACATTCTGAGATCATACTCTAGATTTACATTATGTATCTGTTGCCACTTTTCTCGCAGATATTGACGGTGCTCGCCGACCCATTTGAGTTTAAATGTATGTCTCGGTGCCGGCGAGAACCTGGAAGAGAGGAACGGCGAAACAAGGAAAAAGTGATCCGATACAATTGGAGGTAGCTGATCCTTGGCGAGCCCGGGAGGCAAAATATGCCCTTGATCTTCCATGAGCGACCAAAAGACATTATCATCCCACCCCCAGCCTATGTTTCCGCCGGTTTGAAATTCGTAGCGCTCTGAATAGTCTTTAGAAAAATCATTCGGAGGGCTTGGGGTCTCCGTGACCAAAAGAAAAGCCAGCAGGTATGATAACATTGCGGACATAAAAAAGCAGCCTGTTGATAATTGAATCAAGCCCTATTCGTTGGAGAATCAAGCCTTTTCGTGAGTAATTCAAGCCCTATTCGTGAGAGATTCAATTCCTATTCGTGAGTAATTCAAGCACCAACTGTGGGTTAGACAAGAACGGATAAAAAAACAAGGCAATCCTAATGCTCTACAGGCTTATAAGGGAGTTAAAACCACCGAACCCGTCGTTGATTTTTCCGTCGGCTCCGGGGTCGTTCACCCAACGTTCACCATCTACAAGAAATTTGTAGCGGTAAGAGCCCGGCTCCAGAGGGACGGTGAGACGCCAGACGCCGTTTCCTTCGTTGTCGCTCATTGGGGTGGCCTTGTTGGACCAATTGTTGAAATCGCCTACCAGCATGACCTTCTCTGCGTTCGGCGCGTGGAGCACAAATCGTACCTTTGTGAGCTCTCGGCAATCGACTGCCTGCTTTTCATTATCTGTGGAGTTTGAATTCTTCCTCTTGAGCTCATTATTCGCATTGAGTGATTTCGTAGCCACTGAATGTTTCAGTAAGGGTGGTTGTGTTTCCGTCGTGTACCGCGCCAGTAAAAAACCAAGCACCAGCCCTGCTCCACAAGCCGCCATAAGCCCAACAGCATAGAGATAGGGAGATTTTTTCGTGTCTGTTGGTGAAGAAGGCAAGGGTAGTGTCGCAAGTGGTCCGGAGCCGTTTTCCTCTGCAGACTTGGGCTCTGCGAACTCTCGCAGGTTTCGACTGCGGCTCTCAATGACTCTTTCCATAATCTTGTCTTTGGAGTCAGCTCTTAGCGGAGCCGAATCCATTGTGGCCAAGTTTTTCAGGTCGGCTTTGTTTCTCTCTATCGTGTTGAAATGATTTCGGTAATCTAGATCATCGGCCAACAATGTTTCGTGGCGCTCTACATCTTCGGGTGAACACTCTTCATCCAGCACGCGTCTGATCAGCTCGTCTTTTTCAGTTATTTTGTGCATGACGGTTCCTCATCTCGAAAATAACATGCTCTACAGCATGCTCCAATTTCTTTCTGGCTCTTATTGCCCTTATCTTCAGTGTCGATATGGGCAGCTCGAGAACATCGCTTATCTCAGCGTAGGACAGCTCTTGGATATCTTTCATTTCCAAAACAGCTCTGTATTTCAACGGGAGCTTCATAAGCGCCCTCTCCATTATAGCTTTTCTCTCATTCACCAAGTGGTTCTTTTCAGGGTTGTCCCATTTAACCGGGTAAATGCCATCTTGCGATGAGCAATAAGGTTTTGATGAGACCTCTTTTCTTTTCGCACTTTTAAAAAAATCTTTGCAGTTGTTGACGGCAATTCGTGACAGCCAGGGCCAGAGGGGGCGAACCAGGTCGAAGGTGTGAAGCTTTGTGTATGCGTCCACGAATGTTTTCTGGGTTAAATCTTCAGCATCGTGCATTTTCCCCACCATACGTCGGCAGAGAGAAAAAACGCGGGAGCCGTATCGATCCAAAATGATACGAAAATCCTCGGGGTGCCCGTTAAGGCTCGCCAGGATAATTTTCTTGTCCGACTCCGGCTCTTTACACATCTTCGTCTATTCTTTCAGTCGCCAAGCGGCTCAACATTTACTCGGGTCTGGGCTGAACATCCATGGTCCTCAGAGAATAAGGTATAGGGCCTAAAATACAATGATCGACCTTTGACCAAACTCCCTCTCTATATATGAACCATCATAACACGGGAGACCATGAGCTTAACAGAATATTTGTAGTTGATGGGTCAGCTTTAAACCTCTGGTTGAAAGCCCTCATCGACTAATATCCAACGTCTTCATGATCTCAACATCATAGTCTAGTTCGGACTCTCATACATGAAGTAGATTCGGAGGAAATCTCACAGGAAATCTTCACAGAAAATTGCCGGTGTTTTATAAGCACTTACAGAATCTTCAGATTTAAAAATGAAATAAAAAGCGTAATATAAAAAACCAAAATTTTGATGTTTTTGTTTTTTATTTTGGGTTTGTGAGTTAATCTTCCGGGATAAAAATGAGGTTTTGTTTTTAAACGTTAGGGTTGAGATGAAAAAAGGAGAGAAGAGATGATGAGAAAATATTGTTCAAGGACGCGTCTCGCCGAAACCATGCTCCATAGTATCGGGGCCAAACTGTTTCTGTTTTTTGTTGCATTGTCATTTACATCTTGCGGGTCGGATTCCTCCCCTGGAGAGGAATGTTCCGAAGGGCTTGTGCGTTGCGACGGGATTTGTGTTGATCTAGATGAAAATGTTTATAATTGCGGTGATTGCGGGATTAGTTGTGGCCGGGGAGAGGTCTGCATAGCCGGAGAATGTCAGGTTTTCTGCACATCCGGGATGGAGATATGTTCTGGCAACTGCACGGATCTTGAAAATGACAGGCACAACTGTGGCGCTTGTGGAAACTCCTGCGGTCTAGGGGAGGTTTGTTCTGCGGGGACTTGTAGTGTTTCTTGCCAGCCGGGCCTGATGAATTGTGGTGGGGTATGTGTGAATCTGGACTATGATCCGGCAAACTGCGGTTCTTGTGGAAAAGCCTGTCTAGAGACAGAGGTGTGTTTTTCAGGGAATTGTGAGCAGACATGCCCGTTGGGTTTCGAGGAGTGCGGA
>JAABSF010000315.1 GCA_011390535.1 Deltaproteobacteria bacterium
CATATCCGAACGATCGGGAAAACAGCTACTCGCAGTAGGCGAAGAACACTCTATCGGCTTTCCTTCAACCACAATCTGTGGAAAACCGCTGATTAAGGCCATTGTTCCATCGGGGATTGACGTCGTAACGGTTTTAGGGCTCCATCCCTGATCCGCGCCGTATTCCTCCCATCGCTCTTTGATCCACTCTGTGTTTGAATATTCAACGAAATCTTCTCCGAATGCAATCCACCCGTACCGCTGGTAAAACCATGAGCCGCTATACGCTTCGTCTCTTCCCGTTCTGATGGACGGCCACCTCTGACCCCCGCCAACGGCATCACCATAGACGTGGAGCGTCCCGTCGGTCCATCTGTAGAAATCTCCGTTGACCGCCACTTGAGCACCCCGGCCGGAGGCATACGTGCCACTTGTCTGTAAAGTATGGTCGGATGAAGCGTCTATGTGAACGTAGTCATGACATAAAGAAATCAACGCAGCATAAAACCGCGTAGTGGGTCCGCTAGTCTGCCCTTTGATTAAGCTTACCCCCGGATATGGACTTGAAATCGTCTGTGATGTGATGGTTACGGCTTCTGCAATTCCCGGCACTATAGCAAGAAATAGCACCCAGACACCGAGGAACCACGCTGATGATTTCGGCCTCCTGAAAAAATTATGAATCATGTCAGACCTCCTAACCCTGAAAGCGACCCGGTGGTGCGCCCCTACTATATCACACCATCCATAATTTTAGAGACCGGATCTTTTATCGTTCTTTTATATTGTCAAATGACGTAGCCTTAAACAAGACAATCATTTCTCTTTCCATTGACAAGCATGAAGGGGGGGAGAAAATTCAAACAACGTGAGTGGAGATTTAAGAATGAAGAGTATAGTCCGGAGATTGAAGAATAAAAAAAGAGAATGGAGAAGTAAAAAAAGAGAAGAGAAAATAGAGTATAGATTTTAGGGTGTCCGGGTGTCCGGATGTCAGACTATCAGACTATCAGACTATAAAGCTATCAGACTCTCGGATTATGAGACTGTGAGACTGCGAGACTGTGATCATTTTATGATGTAGACTCTTCTTTTTCTTTTTCTTTTTCTGAAACTTGAACATTTGCCTTTTTTTTCGGTGGTGGAGACCATTCTTCTTCAAATAACATCTGCGCGCCTTCAAACTCACTGGACGCACGGACAAGAATAGTGGTGGGTAATTCATTTATAAAGCTGTTTATTCGAGAGAGGAATTGGGTACCGCTTTCAGATGTTGATGGAGGACGCATTCCCATCATAACCAGATCCGCGCTGCTGTTTTCCGAGATGATTTCAGGAATGGTTTTATCTTTGCGTACCAGAATCACTGCTTCCGCATTCAATCGGGCCTCTTGAATGATATTTTCAAGATTTCGGCGGGTGAGACTTAAGGGTGCTGATTCGTCGATGATCATTTTCACCCGCACCCGTGCTCCTTCCCATCGGCCGTCGTCGGTCAACATTGTTGCAAGCATCAGCATCAAGCCTCCGTTGCATTCTAGTCCTCCCCACCAAATATCAATGGATTGATGATCCCCGAATCCCTTTTCTTTGTTGTAGGCTACAAAAAAGAGGCTCTTATCCAAAATAGCCAGTTTTCTTATCAAAGCCGCAGCTTCGTCAGGATTCTCAGTGGTATCAGGCCAACCCATGAGTATCGAGTTAGCTGCAAAGCCCGACAATCCGTGGCTTTGTGCTACCGAGACTATGCCATCGTAGAATTTTGGGCAGATATGAACTTCTGCTAAAACATTTGGGAACTCCTTGTGGATGAAATCGCTCAGACTCTTTGTGGCGGTTTTTATCCGCGGTCCCAGATCATCGACGTCACCTTCCATCAAGAAAAAATATGTTATTATCCCTTTGGTTGAACCTCCGCAGATCCAGTGTGCGGTTTCGAGCAAATAATAACGTGCCTTCGGTGAACCTCCCATAACGGCCAGATGGGGTTGCCAATTCAGCGGATGATACTCAACGTTTTGAAGAGTCAAGAGCCCTTTGCGGATCAGCGCGGTCCAGATTCCATGACGCATATCTCCCCAGTTTTTCTTCAGGTGTCTCCTTTGCAGCCCTGCGTAAATAAGAAACATAACTACGACCGCTGCAATCATGGCAGGAAGATTGATCATGGACATCATGTAAAAACAGCCACCCGCTCCGGCGAGTGAGACGACAGCCGGAACGCGGAACGTGGGCCTGAAAGATGGGGTATCAGACCACTTGGCGAGGCCGCACGCCAGATTCAAGAACCCATAGGAGGTCAAAAAGAACATGGTGATAATCGACGCTATTGCGTTTAGGCCGGATTCCGATGTAAACGCCAGCGCAAACCCTCCCATGCTAACAGCCAGAGCAAACAAAGTGGCTGTTCGGGGCATGTTTGTCGGCCCGTGTCCCTTGGCTAAAAAGCTCGGCATTACTCGGTCTTTTGCCAGAGCTTGTAAAATACGTGGAGATCCGAGGATAGATCCCATTGCCGATGACAGAGTGGCTCCCAAGATTCCCAGGGTGACCAAAATAGAAACCCTGGATATCTCCTTCATTACTATCTTATCCGGGTTCCGCAGAACCGTGGGATCCATTTTGTATGCCATGAAGACCATCAGAGCTACGTAGATGACCACGCCCACCCCCACTGCTGCGAAAGTTCCTATGGGCAATGATTTCCTCGGATTCTCAAGATCACCAGACATAGACACACCTTGAGTAAACCCGGTTACAGCTGGAAAAAACACAGCGAAAACAACTGCAAAAGACTCTGGACGGTCCCCATTAATTGTTTCGGCCCACATCGCCACTTCTTGGGGCTGACTGTCGCCCCCACCGGCAAAAACAGAAATCAAACTCAACCCAATCAGGACCATTATGATAAACTGGGTTTTTAGAGCCAAAGAGGTGTCCCAAAAAGCCAGGCCCGCTACAAGCAGAGCGCTCACTACGCATGTTAACTCATAGGGAAGCTGCGGAAACGAATCCACCAAAGCCTCGGTAAAACCCAAAATGTAAAGCGTCACCGACAGCGCCTGGGCGAAAAACAGCGCTATACCGATTGCGCCACCGATTTCCAACCCTAATGAGCGGGAGATCATATAATAATCTCCCCCGGCTTTCACTGTGCGGTTTGTAGCGATGGAAGCGACGCTCAAGGCGGTGGGTATCGTCAACAAATGAGCGATAAGAACTATGAGAAGAGCTCCGGCCAAACCTGCGTGTCCCACCACCCATGGAAACCGGAGAAACATGATTACTCCCAGGATGGTCAAGATGGAAGGCGTGAACACCCCGGTAAAAGCTCCGAACTTTCCGGACGGCGGTGTTCCTAACTCAGTCTCCCGACCACCCTTCAGGTCCTTTTTGTCCTTTTTGTTCTTTTTGTCTTGTTTTTCAGACGCCCCTCCATCTTTTTGAGCATCCTGTTTTGTGGAGTTCATTTTAACCGTTCCTCAGATGGGATTGTTTTCCGCATTTTGGTTTCCATTTTCAGACTCTTTTCAAGAGTAACGGAATCTTTTTTGTGTTGTATGCCATTGGAAAACATAAATCTTTAAAGGGGTGTTCAGGACTATTGTTCGCCATCCAGCAACTCTCGTAACTTTTGTGCCAATTTCGTCATAGTATATGGCTTTTTAAGGATCCCGTCAGATAGAACTTTCGGGTTCCATCCCACCGGCCAACTATGAATAAACCCGGAGGACACCAGCACTTTCCCTCCAAAATCTCTTTGTCTGATTTTCTTCATCACCTCGCCGCCATCCATTCCCGGCATAATCATATCCAACATTACCAAACTAATCTCTTCTTTGTGCCTATCCAGAAGCGACAGAGCCTCATCTCCATCAGAAGCACACAAGACTTTATAGCCCAATCTTTCGAGCATCTGTTGCGCCGTTTTCCTTACCACTGTTTCATCATCCACGAGAAGGATGAGCTCATTCCCTGTTGCGAGTGATTTGGAAGGTTCATATTCCTGGAGGGGCTTTTCGCTGCTGCGGGGAATGTAAACAGTAAAAACAGAGCCTCTGTCTGGTGCACTCTCGACATGAATGAACCCTCCGTGCCGCTTGATAACACCATAGGCCGATGCCAGGCCCAAACCATAACCACCATCTTTTTGTTTTGTTGTATAAAAAGGCTCAAAAATCCTCGTCAGAGTCTCTTTATTCATTCCTATCCCATGGTCTTTCACTTCAACGGCGACGTATGTACCCTGCTCCACCGAGTGGACAGTGAGACGATTATCATGTTCGGCGATATCCTCAAGAAAAGTTTTAACGGTTATCTCCCCACCGTTTTTGTTTGCTTGAAAAGCGTTGATCAATAAATTGAGGAACACTT
>JAABSF010000316.1 GCA_011390535.1 Deltaproteobacteria bacterium
ATGCAGATTTCGCGTCGTGAGCTCCCCAGAGAAAAACCGGAAGAATGATAAACATTGAAAGCAGCCCAAGAAAGGGGATTGTCTTTTTTGTCTTTATAACTGAATCTGTTTTCATCTCTGTCTCCTTGTGCCTGTTATTTTAACAGTTTGTGTTCTGATTTAAATTGTGACCGGCTTATTCCTTTGACTATTAGCAAACTTCATTCGTATTACCAAGGTCTTCTTTTTAGTTCTTTGAGAGACTGATGAGTTGTATAACACCCAAAACAAACCCAAAGACCAGCAGGACTATTGAAAAAATGGGCGAGGTGTTCAGCTTTGAGTCCACTAGATGACCGAGGAAGAAGCCAACAATGGGCCCTGCAAAGAGGCGGACTGGGATGGTTGTGAATAGCAGGACCGATTTGAACCGCTTGGATTTAGAATTCTCGGCCGAGTTTTTGTTCTCGGGGTGATTCCTTTTGTCGGGTAGAGCGGTTGTCGGCTCTTTTTTTTGCGGGGTTTGTGTTTCGTCTTTATGTTTATCTCTTGATGCCGACACGATTCAAAACCTTTACTTGCCGGACCATGTGCGCACCGGGCCGCTGTCCAAGTGGAGAAAACCTGATTCAGTGTAGATCCCCACTCCTCCGATCCGCAAAGACATCAGGTGCTCATAAAAGGATCTTAGATTTACCCCCAAGACACGAAAATCAATAGCTTTACCCACTAAATGTTTACTCCTTCGAGCCACGTTCCGCCCTTTTTTTCGAAGCATTTCGTTGAATTTTATGTGACGAAACCCTGAAATGATCTCAATGGTCGGGCCATGAAAAAGCATGGCTGAGTCTAAAATTGCTTTAAAGACTTTCATGTCGATCCGGCGGTTTTTTTGAGTCCAACGACAGCGTAGAAACTCGTTGACAATCTCGTTTTTCGGCGTCCGATAATGGAGCAGTGGGAGGACCTCGCGAGTATGTAGGTTCACCAAGTTTACAACGATCGGGAACCCTTTGGAGTCTCTTGGAATTTTAGAATCTTCTGAACCATCTCTCTTATCTTGATATGTGATTTTCTTTTCACCGTTTATTAAAGAGACTCTCCCTCCGTGGCCTTTCATTTGAATGCGCCGCGTCTTGCCGGGTTTATCAAAGCGATCATTTCTTCCTCTTATTCGTATTTGAGCGTTGCTTCTCCCTTTTCTTTGGCTATTTGACCTTGCTTTCACCGTCGATGCTCTGATTGTCTTTACGGGACATGGTCGCAAAGAGCCATGTTTTGAACGCATATTTTTCATGCAAATCCACCGCTCTTTTTTGATCTTGATATTTCGGCAGACCTGGATTTGCTTTGGATCCTCTACAACGCATGGCTTGGGCCTTTTTTGTCTCTTCATGTCTGCTGTGGTGCGTCTTCTTTCCCGCCTCAGCGAGCTGTTTGTAAGGCGGATGCGTCTGTCCCTTCTTGCTTGGACCGAAGCCCCTGATATTACAAGCAGGAACACCATGAGTAGACAATTTTTCGAGTGTGCACTTGATGATCTTCGAGAGACTGTGGTCATTGTCCCCTGTTCCTTTCCTCAGGGGGATTTTCTTGCACTTGTGTTTGATGATTGGGTCTTTTCGAGTTGGGGGTTTCCCATTGTCTTAACTTGTGGATAAATGAGAGGCTCTTAAGGGGTTTGCCGGACAGGTGAATCAATGTGGGGCCCAGAGCTTGTCTTATCTCGTTGTTGACTGAAGAAGAAAGGTCAAAGCCCGACTCAGCAATTTTAGAAAGATTATTACTGAGCAGAACCCTCATGAAATAGAGGCTTTCAGCTGTGAGCTTTTTTACATTTCCGGCTACTTTTTCCGCGCAATTTGAACAGAGCGCGCCGCCCAGGGTAAGATCAAAGGCATATTTTTTTTCTCTACAATCTCTGTCTCCATTATCTCCTCTACCTTTATTAACCTCTATATTTTCTCTGTCTCGGTTATTGGGGCTGTAGACTCTGATTCCCATTGCTTCTTCCGTGAAATCTTCAACAGCGACGTTTGAACCGGGTTGGATGGATTCGAAAACAAAGGCTTCATTACAAGTTGCGTCTGGAGATGAGCCGCCACAACGTTCAAGCTGAGGCGAGAACCCTAATTGAGTAAGGAGGTGAAGCTCAAAAGCCCTCACCAAAGCTCTTTTGGGGCGTCCGGTGTTCATGATCCGGTGTGCTTCTAAAAGTAGTTCAAAAATTCCGGGTTCAGGGTTTGATTCAGGTATTGTCTCCCTGCAAAGCTCGGCGAAGTAGCCTGCAAGAGCGAGCCTTATCATATCTTTGCCGATGTTTGGAAAGTGTTCGAGCGGCTGAATATCTGAGAGGGTAGGCAGCTTGCCCCCATGGAGTGAGCCCTTGAGTTTCACTCGCCCAAGCATATATGGAGAGAGCGCCGCCCCGAAACGTTTGCGGCTTTTTTTTGCCCCTCTGGCGAGGGCGGACACTTTGCCGGTGTCTTCCGTGAAAAGAGTTACAATTCGATCCGAATCACGGTAGTCTACCATACGGACCACAAACGCCCGGCTTTCGGTTTCGTTTTGGGAGGATGGTTGCATTGTTGATATTGGTTTCATTTTTATTCCAACCTGAAACTTAACCGTTATGCCGCACTTTTTGCAAGCCTTTCAAAGGCTGGGCGAAAGGACCATTATTTGATAATGTCGCTTTTAGTGAAAAAGTGAATTTATTTGTGGGAAGACAATCGTTTACATTGGAGATGGTGGAAATGTTGATCGATGATTACAAAGTTTCTAGGTGTGGTTGTTATAAATCATGCTTATGGGCTTGCACAAATCCGGCGAGAGGGAAACCTGCTCCTGGAAGAACAACGCCTATGTGGATAAGAGCGACTGTTTCATTGGGAAGTGCGATCACTATTTGGGCAAGAAAGACGACACAGCACGCCGTTATTGGATTGTTTCTGTTTCTGTTTTTGTTTTTCTGTTTTTCTTTGTCGGCGGGATGCGGTGACAATGACAGTGGCGCGATATGCGGAAATGGAGTCTGTGAGGAGGGAGAAGATCCTTCAAACTGTCCGGAGGATTGCTCAGGGCCTTATTGCGGTGATGGTGTGTGCAGTAACGAAGAGTCGAGGGCGACGTGTCCGGAGGACTGTTATTGCGGAAACGGTTTTCTAGAGAGGGACGATGGGGAAGAATGCGATGGTCAAAATTTAGGTGGATTACAGTGTCAGGATTTTAACTGTGAAGGCGGTTCACTGTCTTGTACACAAGGCTGCAGGTTTGAGTTGATTGATTGTTTTGGTTGTGAACCGGTATGTGGCGATGGGCGGGTAGACGGCGATGAGATGTGTGATTGTGGTTTGGACCCAAATAACCTGCCTCCCGGTTGTGACGGTGTCAACGGAGAGGGGAATTGCTCATCTGATTGTGTTCTCTTACATT
>JAABSF010000317.1 GCA_011390535.1 Deltaproteobacteria bacterium
GATCGGGGTGAAGAGTGTGATTGTGGCGATGACCCAACGAATCTTCCTTCGGGGTGTACCGCCGCCAACGGCGGGCCGGAGTGCGATTTGGACTGCACCATTCCAAAGTATTGCAAGGCTGATATTTGGGAAGCTTGCGATCCGGAGAGTGAATTTGCTTGTTGCCCTGATGAATGGGGGGAGGAGACAGAGTGTTCTACAGCCATGACAACTCCATATTGCCTTTTACCGTGCGACAATACTTCCGACTGTTATTATAATACAAGATGTGGCAGCAGTGGATACTGTGTATATGCATACTGCGGCCCTCTTTTTCCGGGAGGTGCTCAGATAAACGGTGAGTGCGAGGTGGCAGGCGGGGGGACAGGGGTCTGCGTGCCTGTGGGGCCCGCAGGCGATCAAGTGGGTGTTTGCGTTGAAAACGGAGAACGGGATCATGGGCAATCATGTGATGAGACTTTTTCATTGGAAAATACGAATCAGCCGCGTAGCGTCAGCTTTGATCGTTGCAACGCGGGTTATTGCGTAGACGGTTTTTGTGAGGCATTTTGCGATCCCCAGACGGCTTATGATCATGGTGATGATTGTCCGACAGGGAGCAACTGCATGGGGTTCAGCTTTCTTTACCAAGAGGACCCTTTGGATCCCTATGACAACGACTTGGACGGGCGCCGATGGGCCGATGTGGGGAGATGTCTTGTGCAGAGCATCGATCTATCTCTAGGAGCGTATAGCTGTGATCTCATTACAGGAGAACTCACAAAGAATCGGGCACTGAGTTGTGAGGACCTGGGGGGAGATTTAGTCTGTGCGCCGTTTT
>JAABSF010000318.1 GCA_011390535.1 Deltaproteobacteria bacterium
CTGTCTGGTCACCTTTCAGGCGAGGAAAGACCGGTGGCAGGTTGTTGTTGCTAATGTCTTGGTACCCATTGCCGTTGTTGTAGCAACCTGGTCGCTCATTATCGGTAACGCTGCCATGGCCAAGGGAAAGGCGAAAAGAATTATTAGTGCATGTGAGAGATATGCCAAGGATCACGGGCGGTACCCCAAGAAGCTCGACGACCTGGTCCCGAAGTATATTCGCGCTATTCCTGTTGCCCGCTTCACCATCATGTTCAGCGGTTTTGAGTACTCCGAAAACGAGAGCAAGCACACGCTGTGTTGGACTGTGATTCCGCCGTTTCTGAGATCTTTCTATGAACTCGAGACCAAGAGGTGGTATCATCTTGATTAGCCACGAACATGCGGCGGTGTTCCTTGCTGAGCTGCAAAACATGGCAATGCACCTGACACCGCAAACTGTGCGGCCCACGTGATTGGCCGGTTCGGTCAGTAAGGTTACCTGAAGGTAACCTGATCAACATCGATTCCTATGGAGGTAGAGGATGTCAACGATTGTCAGTAAGGAAGAAGCGCATAAGTTGATTGATCAGCTTCCCGACAATGCGACATGGGATGACCTGATTCATGAAATATATGTTCGAGAAGTGATTGAAAGAGGGGTTGAAGATAGCAAGGATGGAAGAACAAAGGGTGTTGCAGAAGTAAGAAAGAAATACGGATTGCGTGAATGAGAGTTCGTTGGACAGAAACGGCAGAGGCTCATTTGGATGCTATATATGCATATATCGCTCAAGACTCGGCAACCTATGCGCTACGCACAGTGGATCGAATTACAAGGAGATCTCAACAAATTGGCGAATTTCCTTTGTCTGGGCGAAAAGTTCCAGAATATGAGCTTGATCAAATCAGAGAAGTATTCTCCGGTCCATACAGAATCATATATCACATTATGGCAGAGCAAATTGATGTGGTCGCCGTGATTCACGGAGCAACGAACGTGCTGCAAGGTGCAAGAGAATAGGAAATACCGAACAAGGTGCTTCACTCGGACCACCTTTGTTCCTGAGCTCCTTCGGCGTCCGTATCCGGAGATAGTTTTTGAGTCAGCCATGAAAAGAGAGATAAAAGTTCAATGAGTGAAATAATAGATGGTCGGGCCATGGCGCTTCTGATTCGCTCAGAAGTGAAAGCCGAGATTGAAAAAGAGAGACTTGAACCTAACCTTGCTGTGGTGCTTGTGGGGAATGATCCTGCTTCAAAGGCTTATGTGCGCATGAAAAGGCGGGCGTGTGAGGCTGTTGGGATAGGTGTGAGAGTTGTTGCCGTATCCCATGATATCGAGCAAGAGGTTTTGTTGAAGAGAATAGAAGAGCTCAACGTAGATCCTCTTGTAACAGGGATTTTGATTCAGCTTCCGCTGCCGTCTCACATAAATACGGCGCATGTGAACGAGACCATAAGGCCGGAGAAAGATGTGGACGGTTTTCACGCTGTGAATGTGGGGCGGTTGACGCTCTACAGTCATGAGACTTATTTTCACCCTTGTACACCTCTGGGCATTTTGAAGACTTTGAAAAACGTGCTGGGAGAGAATGGTTTTGTGGGAAAAAAGGCGGTCGTGGTGGGGCAATCCATGATAGTGGGTCGGCCTACCGCCATCATGCTTCAAAACGAGTTTTGTACTGTCACTATGTGTGACAAGTACACAAAGGATCTGAAAAGAGAGCTGGAGAGCGCCGAGATTCTGGTAACGGCTACCGGGGTGCCTCACCTGATTGATCCGGATATGATATCCGTGTGTGATCCGGGGGTTGTTGTGATAGACGCCGGTTTTTCAAAGAAGGGGGGCAAGCTTGTGGGGGATGTTGATTTTGAGGGTGTGAAAGATATGGTTGGTGCGATTACTCCGGTGCCTGGGGGGGTAGGGCCCATGACAGTGGCAATGCTCACCCGGAATATGCTGAAAGCGGCGCGTTTCGAAAAGAAAAGATCCGTTGGTTTGGGTTAGTCGGTTCAAGGATAAAGCAGGTTGGTTCAATTATGCGAAAAAGAATAATTGGGGGTTAAACTTTTTTGTATTTTATCGAAGAATAAGTGGACTCTCCAAGGCCGATATTATCCGCGTGGAGCACGTGGATCGGACGCCCTGAGCTCTTTGAGCCTCTTTTCATAAGAGGCTGCTTGCCTTTGTTTTTTCTTACCCGGTCAATTTCGTGCCATAGAACCCGATCCATGGCCACGGGGTCGGTCGATGCATACAGACTCGAGTGGGCGATGTTGTATCGTCGGCTTCTCATTCCGCTGGGGCCCCCGTCATAGACCAGTCGAAAACCGTCGGTTATGACAAGGCGGACCTTATCCTTAATGTGCGAGAGATCATATATCTCGGGAATAGAGGGGTTGCAGCCATTGGAATGATGGTTCCATGGATTCTTAATGGAACCGTGGCTCATGTTTTTCAAGGCGCCGGTGACCCCGGCCGTGCCGTGGTCTTTGCAGACCGGTATGTTGATGACGGCCGTGGCTTTTGTGATAGCTTTAGTGAGCCTGACTTTGCCCGCCGTGGTCAGGTTGCGCTGGTTTGCTTCAAAACCCCAATCATCTTGAAGCTTGACCTGTATCGGCCCCTTTTTGAGGGTTTTGTAGAGTTTTGTCGAGGAAAAATGAGAACGATCCCATGTCAAGATACGATCAGCGGTTATGCCGATGAGCCCCAACTTGGCGATTATAGTCTCGAGTAAGGCAGGTGAGGGGGAGATCCAGTCTCTTCCGAGGGTGTTGGGTTTAAGTGCTACTATGTCGGTTGATTTGAAAAGGGTCGCCCAGGCGTCAGCCGGTTTTGACTTTCCGGTCAGCTCTTTCATTAAATTGTCCAACATTTTTTCTATTGGTTTTTGAGCAGGCTGCTTTTTGTTATCCCAAGCTTTAGAGTTTTGAGCGCGCCATACATGGCCGCGTCGCGAGGTCTTCTTAGAGCTCTTGCTCTTTTTTCCTTTTTTGGAACCTTGTGCGAGCAAAGGTTGTGGGCTCCGGATCTCTTTTTCACCAATCGCAGGGGGTTCACCGGCGCTTGGGTTTTTCTTTACCCATTTGTCGGCTCTTGCGGATTTTTCTTCTTTGCAGCCAACGATGGAGGCGGCGGTGAGCGCTGCAGCAGAACAGAGGAACCTTCGTCGGGAAAAACCTTTGGAAGGGTCTTCTTCTATGTGACCGGATTCTTGTTTTGTGCCTTTTGTTGTGGAATTATCGTCAGCTGTCATCTTGTGAAACTCCCTATGATGTTTTGGATATAGTAGCCTATAAAGTCGAAACGTCCAGGCAATGATTGTGTTTTTCAGGAACGGGATGTTGTTTTAGGAGGTGAAATATTTTGGGGTTGATTGAAGTTGATTGAAGTTGATTGAAGTTGGTTGAGGGTGTTTTGAGGTATTTACAGGTTAATAAGAGGTATTTACAGGCTAATGAATGGAGGTAGATTAAATAAATGGTAGAAATAAATGATAGCTTTTCTTTTAATACTTCTCCTGCCACCTTCATTGATGAGGAAGCTTGTACGGGTTGCGGGCTGTGCGTGAAAGTGTGTCCTGCGAAGACCTTGTCTATTTTGAAAGGTAAAGCCGAGGTAACAGGGCCGCATTCATTGAGATGCGGACACTGCGCGGCGGTTTGTCCCGAGGGCGCGATATTTGTGAGGGGAATGGATCCGGAAATGGACAAGTTTGATTCTATTTCAGGTGATGTGGACTTTGTTTTCGGAGAGGGCTCTCATGGTCCAACTCCTGAGGCCGTTGCTGCATTAATGCGACATCGGAGATCTTGCAGGGTCTATGATAAGCGTCCGGTTGAAAAGTCGCTCTTGGAGGATCTCGTCAAAATAGGTGTGACCGCTCCTTCGGGGACTAACTGTCAGCCCTGGTTTTTTATCCTGTTGGAAGACCGAGATGCGGTGGAATCACTGGGAGAAGGGGTCGCCAAATTCTATTCCTTGCTTAACAGAGTGTCTTCTATGAGGACGGCCAGGCTGGTTTCCAAATTTTTTCCAGGAGACCCTTTGGGCACGTATTATCGTGATTTCTATGAAACAGTGGAAGATGGGCTGAGAGATTATGAGAGATCGGGTCGTGATCGGCTTTTTCACGAGGCTCCGGCGTGCATTTTGGTAGGGGCTGAAGAAAAGGCTTCGACTCCTCGTGAGGACGCCCTCTTGGCTACACAGAACATAATCCTGGCGGCGGAGAGTTTAGGGTTGGGGACTTGCCTGATCGGGCTGGCGGTTGAGGCTGTGCGTAATGATCCGAGGCTGCAACGAAGGTTGGGTTTGAGCAGGGGTGAGAAGATACACTCGGTGATAGCATTGGGCTATC
>JAABSF010000319.1 GCA_011390535.1 Deltaproteobacteria bacterium
CTCTGATATTGTGGGTGATGGGATAACCCCATGTCAGCGTCCCGCCTATTGCGTTACGGTTGAAGCTCTCGTAGTTGGTCAGCGAGTTGTACAGAGTGAAGGCGAAGGTCCACTTGGTGTCCAGAAAATATGGTTCTACAAAGCGGAGAATAAAGATTTGCCTCAGGCTGGACATTTGAGCCTGCAAAGAGAGGGTCTGCCCTCTCCCGAAGAGGTTGTTTTGAGACACCTGGGCCTGTGCTATAAAGTTTTCTACAGAGCTGAAACCTGCGCCCACCTGGAAAGTCCCTGTAGGGCGTTCGGATACACTGATGTTGATCACCGCACGATCCGGGCGACTCCCCTTTTTGGTCGTGAGCTTTACGTCTTTGAAAAAGCCTAATTGTGTGACCCGTCTCTTTGAGATGGAGAGCCGTCTTTCATCATACCGATCACCTTCGGCGATCACCAACTCTCTTCGTATCACTTTGTCACGAGTCTTTGAGTTGCCCACTATATTGATCCGCTCGATTGTAACCGGATCTCCCTTTTCCACCTCAAGGGTTATGTGAACAATTCGTTTCTCGGGGTCGATATTGGTTATCGGGGAGACATTGGCGTATGCAAAACCGTTGTTTTTATAAACTCCGGTTATCTTTAGCAGATCTTGCGCCAGCTTGGAGCGGTTGAACATCTCACCGGATTTTGTGGTGAGACGATTCAGGTAACGCTCTTTTACTTTTGCATATTCTTTTTTTTCTTCCGGGCCTACGGCCACGGGTTTTCTTTTGCCTTTAACCTTTTTAAAGGTCAAAAGCTCTCCGGAAAAGTCCAGCTTTCCGAGTTTGTAGCGCTGTCCCTCTTTTATTGGGATAGTGATATACATGTATCGTTTATCTCGGGAGAGCCCTATTTGAGGGCGGCCGAGCTGTACATTAATGAACCCCTTGTCGTAATAGTAGGCCCGCAAAAGCATCAAATCCTGATTAAAATGGGATTCTTTGTATGTCCCCGATGATGTTAAAAAAGAGAAGAATCCACCTTCCTGGGTGCGAATGCGCGATTTGAGATCTTCATCGGACAGAAATTCGTTTCCAATGAACCGGATGGAGCGGATGATTACCTTGTTGCCCTCTTGGATCTTAAATAAAATGTCGACCTTTTCATTTTTTATTCGACGAATCTCATAATCCACCTCGGCAAGGTAAAAGCCTTTGTCGACATATTCCTCGCGGATTTTTTCGGCGTTTCTTTTGACCTTGGGTATATCCAGCAGGGTTCCTTTTTTTAGGTCAATTGTCTCGTTGATCTTGTCCAGATCCAGCTCTTTATTTCCGCCGACGATGATTTTTCTGATAGTTGGTTTTTCTTTTACGACATAGGTCACGATCAACCCATCATCGTCTTCTTTCACCAGCACTTGTATATCGTCGAAGGCGTTCATGGCCCATATCCGGCGGACATCCCGCCTGACTTGCGCCATTGAAAAAACATGACCGGGTTTGAGGCCTATCTCACGCCTGATAGCTTCAGACTCTTTGTATTTGTTGCCCTTGATTAAAACCTTTTTGGTACGGATCTGTTCTTCTTGAATTTGAGCATGGCCGGCTGGGATATTGATCAGCCCACCTCCAGCGGTTACATTGCAACAAAGAACTACCCAGAGAAAGAGCCTATGAAAAAGGTTGACCGGCTTTTTGAAGCGGCAAGGACGGCAGAGTCCGGACCCTGAGAGTTCTGTCTGCGCCACGGATTTCCCCCCAAAAGACGAAGAGCCATTCAGTTCTTTCATATCGACTCCCCTGAAGTTGAGTGGACGGACACCTTAGAGGCGGACTCTTTGACGATGTCGGTTGTTATTTCCAAATCTTGAGCTCCGTTTCCATCTTTGACTTCTTTGTGGTCTTCGGGTTTTCTTGTTGAAGTGTGATCGATGAGGCCGTCCACCATGTGAAGCTGCCTTGGAATTCGACTAGCGAGCTCTCTGTTGTGAGTAACCATGAGGATAGTAATCTCTCTCTCCTCGTTCATGCGAAAAAATAAATTGTGTACACCTTCTCCTGTTTTACTATCTAAATTACCTGTGGGCTCATCTGCAAGTAAAAGCTTTGGTCTCATGATCAACGCTCTCGCGAGAGCCACTCTTTGTTGTTCTCCTCCGCTGAGTTGGCCCGGTTTATGTGAAGATCTGTGAGACAACCCAACCGAATCCAGAAGCTCTTTGGCGCGTTTTTTTGCTTTTGAAACAGGAAGCCGTTGAATGAGCGCCGGCAACATTATGTTTTCAAGCGCAGTAAACTCAGGCAAAAGATGGTGTGCCTGAAACACGAACCCAATATTTCGACCTCGGAAATGAGCGAGCTGCGCCGGATCGAGTGCTGTAAGTTCATGATCTTCAAACCAAATACGCCCTGAAGAGGGAGTGTCTAGGGTTCCGATGACATGCAGCAAAGTGCTCTTTCCGACACCCGAGGCTCCTTCTATGGATAACATCTCTCCTTTTTCGATTTGAAGATCAATGCCCTTGAGGACCTGAATTTTTCGGCCTCCATGATAAAAGTCTTTTTTTAAACCTTCTACACGAACAAGCATATCGTCCTGATTCTTAGGGCTCTCGCGAGATTGTTATTACCAGAGCGCTTAGGGCCGACTCTTTTTGCGCCGGCCCGGAGGGCAAAAAAAACGCCAAAAAAAACCAGACATTAAAAGGCCCTCAAAGGTGGATATTCCAATCATATTAAGGGTATTGTGTCAATGCACCCATGTTACTGCATCAGGGCAATCGCAAAGCGGCACAACCATCAAAAGTTATGAATACAGACATGTTTTTACGCATTAATTCGCAGTGAAAGAGTAAGTTCGATCCAAGCATTTTTTCTTTACGATTTGCCTTGAGACACAAACTGCTTGGAATGTTCAAATATTCCTGGATGTTGTACCTTCCCGCCCTAAGGTTTCATTGTAAAGCTCCAGGTAAAGCTCCAGGTAAAGCTCCAGCAAACGGACCTATACAGTAGAAGGCCTGAATACAGCGATCTTATTTTTGAGAGTAATTTCTGTTGTTGAAAGTTTAGGCTGAAAGAAATACCTTGGTTTACTCTATAGATTATTAGTCAAGTCAAGATTTTCGCCAAAAGGGAGTTAACACATGGCGACCTTTAATAGCTACTTTTCTAACGAAACCATCAGGACGCTTGTTATTTTGGGGTTGTGTCTGCTCATGGGTGTGGTGCTTCATTTTGTTTTTATATATTTTCTGAAGCGGGTCTCCAAACGTACGGAGACGATCCTGGATGACGCTGCAGCTCGTTACTGTCGTGGTCCGTTGTTGCTCTTTTTCGTTCTCTTTATGATTTACATCGGGTTGCCTTTAATGGTTATCCCGGGTCGGTTCAAACCCATTCTCAGGCAAAGCTTGAGCATAACTTTGATAGTTGCGGTGGCGTGGCTCATCATCAGATTTACCAAGGTATTTTGGGATGTGGTACACCACCGTTTTGATGTTGGAGCTACAGACAATCTACGCGCCAGAAAAGTCCACACCCAATACAACATTTTAAGCAAAATGATCATCGTAGCTACCATGGTGATAGCCTTTGCATCCATTCTCATGACCTTTGACAGCGTTCGTCGCATAGGCGCCGGGCTTCTGGCCTCCGCTGGTGTGTTGGGGGTAATAGTCGGTTTTTCAGCCCAGAAATCTTTGGCAACTCTTTTCGCCGGAATCCAAGTAGCTCTCACGCAACCCATAAGGCTCGATGATGTCGTGATCGTAGAGGGTGAGTGGGGGCGCATTGAGGAGATCACTCTCACATACGTTGTAGTCAAGATTTGGGATCAAAGACGTTTAATCGTGCCTATCTCACATTTTTTGGAGAAACCGTTTCAGAATTGGACTAGGGTGTCGGCCGAAATTTTGGGCACTGTTTTTTTGCGTGTCGACGTTATGGTGCCCATAGAGGCTATTCGAGCGGAGGTGGTTCGTCTTTGCGAGCAGGATGATCGCTGGGATGGGAGAGTGGCCGGGTTGGTTATGACCGATGTAGGCGAGCGCACTGTTGAGCTGAGGGCACTGGTTTCAGCGGCTGATGCTTCCAAGGCTTGGGATCTCAGGTGTGAGGTTCGAGAGAAGATGGTGGAGTTTATTAAGAGCAAATATCCTGAAGCTTTGCCTAGGTTCAGGGCGGAGATAAAAAAGGTGTCAAAGGTTAGCAATTAAGCTTTTTTGTTGCGCGGGTAATGAGTGAATGAGGGACCGGCCGAGCATTGGTCTCCGCAGGGTCTAAGGTTTCGCACGGGGATGAATTCGAAGGAGCGAGGGCGGTGAGGCGCCTGACGAGCAAGG
>JAABSF010000320.1 GCA_011390535.1 Deltaproteobacteria bacterium
GTTACCTATTTAAGGCGTGCGTTGAAAGGCGCCGATGAAAAAGAGCGACAGGAAATACGCGGAGCCATCCCCGCTAAATTGAAAGAGGCGGAGGAAAATGTAGGGGTCTTGAAAGTCTCAGTGTTCAGCCCCAGGGCGACCATTATTATAAATGATGAACCGGTGGGGGTTGGAAGTGTAGAGCAGATTGTAAAATCCGGGACACATCAAATCGTTATTCGAGAGGACGGGTTGGAGCGGGAAAGACGCACCATTCAGGTCACGGGCGGGAAAACCGCCAATTTGACCATAAGCCGATATGCCGAAATCGAGATTAAGAAAAAGAAAGGGCCGAAAGAGGGCGATGAATCGGCGATAGGTAAATGGTGGCGAAATCGCCGGAGGCTTCCATTGTATTACTTTGCATCAGCCGCGGCGCTCACCTTGGTGGGTGGAGTGACCGCCATCGCCACGGGAGTCAAGGCCAAAAACTATCATGATGATTTTTATGATAACCCTACTCACGCTACCCGGGACAAGGGGATTCTTTACAGAAACACCGCAAACGCTTTTATCGGGATAACTGTTGTCGCAGGAGTAGCCACAGCGGCGTTGGGGGTTTTCACCGAGTGGGAGATGCCTTTTGGGGCAAAGAAAGAGGTAGTCGCTCCTGTTACAGTAGCTCCACTGGTGGGGCCTTCAGGAGGGGGCTTGACCTTTTCAGGGAGTTTTTAATCATCCGGCCGGGTTTGTCTCCCGGCTTCACTTGTTGCTCCTGCATCTGTGGGTGAGATATCTTTGGTTTATTGAATCAGTAGAATATTTAAAAAAAGGGGAGAGTTTCTTTGATAAACGGAAAAAATCAAAGGCTCGTGGGGTTTTGTTTGTCCAAGTTAACGTCTTTTAAAAGAAGCGAACCCCCTTCTTTTTGTGGGGAGGGAAGGAAATAAAGAGAGGTACGGCTGAGATGATAGACTTGAAAAGAGTCATTCAGGGCTCTCCTTTGAGGTTCAAGCTCAAAGCCATGGGGCAGGATATTTTTGAAGAGTGGTCCTTTAGAGCTGCTCATAAACATCACCTTTCAGTGCAAAAAATCCGCACCGGGGTGCAAGCCGAACAGATAGAAGCTGATATTCTTGATCACCTGACCGAGGGGTTGGAGGTTTTGTTCGAGGAACGTTATTCTCACAAACCTATGAGCTGGCGCTACGGTTTTTTGTGCGGTTATGTGAGAGCTAAGCTCACAAGCGGGTGGCACAAGCGTTATCTGTCACTTAATTCCAAGCAGTATGAAGATCTGGTGAAGCTGGCGGCCATGAGGGAATTTTTTGAACAGCATTCCGAGTCTGTTTTGGCGGTTCAATCAATTTACAGATATCGTTTGGCCGGGATGGATGAGCCCGAAGATGGAGAGCTTGCCTTAGAGACGATTTCTTCAAGAGGTGAGGGTGATGAATCCGACGCCGAGAGTGACAGAGTTTTAGAGGAAGACATGAGCCGAGCCGGGGTGAATGATGAAGACCTGTCCGGCGTGATTCCGTTTCCTGTGTTCAGGATTCCAGGGGGCAGGCGCCCTGAAGAAGTGTTTGGAGAAGAGCTCAGGATGTTGTTAAAAGATATCATTCAGGAAAAACTGGACCTGATATTCGATCGGGAGTATGGGCCCTCCATCGATCTTTGTCCACCGCTGGACGCACATCTACCTGAGCCCGACATATGCGGAATCCTGCAACAGCTTGACGCTTTTATTCCGGCGAGAGCTGAAAATCGGTAAATCTCCAAAATAAAAGAAGGGCCACGACCCGAAGATCGTGGCCCGAAATACTAAGCGGGGGAGTAAAGCCTGCTCCTTTCGGGAGCGAAAACCGTTACTCCAGTGGTTTATCCACGTATAAGGAGCCTGTTCCCTGGATTTTCATATCTGAAGAAACAGTGGCTGCTCTCTCATAGGTGGAGAAAACTCCATCTGAGTCAAGGTCTGCCTGGGCGCGGGCGGTAAACTGTGCGCCGCCCTTTTCCCCACTGGAGACGAACTCATATTGAAAATAATGTGGGTCGTCGATGGCGAACTGGAGCGCGGTCCAGGTAGCATGAGACCATGAGGTTCCACGGCAGCGGCCGCCTGTCTCGGCCGCGCATTTAGTGCTGGGGGTCATCTCCACTTTGCCGGGGAACTGAGCATCAAAAGGTGTGCCATCTCTTTTTGTGTGCTCTTTTTCAAAATATGTTGCAGCGGCGTCATAGATCTTTTTCAAGTTAGGCGGCGCCTCGGCTGTTCGGGCCTGTCTCAGGTACTTTATAAACGCCGGGATGGCCACCGCGGCCAGGATGCCGATAATCGCGACCACGATCATCAGCTCGATCAGTGTGAAACCTCTTTGCATTCTTTTCATTCTCTTACCTCCTTCTGGGAAAAAGTGTCATGTTGCTAACGTAACCAGGGTGAAGTGTTGCAAGCATCAGGCCACATTCATTTTCTGAGAAGAAAACGCGCTGAATGAAGCTCTCGTGCTTTTTCGCCATTGGATTGGGCCCGGATGTTGTCTGTTTGTACGGAAAAGGGGAGGGTGATGAACAAAATTGTAAAGCAGGGTGACAAAAATTGCGGATCTCGGGTGACAAAATTTGTCACCCCGGCTTAGGTTTGCTTGGAAAAATGCGCTCAGTTTCCTTCGTTTTCAATGTAGACGGTCTGGCGGTCGAAGGTTGTCTCATAGTAAGAGTTTTGGCCGCTCTTTCCGTCCAGGTCGCAGGTGGCGCGGATGTAGTACCACGAAACCTTCGGCACCTCGCCCCCGAAGAGAGAGATTCCCCTGGCGCCTCCGCCGGTGAAATCGTTTGCCTCGCCTCCGATGGCTACATAGCCGCAATATAGGTATTTTGACGGAGAGGAAACACCCAGCGCTTGCCATTCAGGTTTTGTGGATGCGTCGAATTTCTTTTTCGCCGGCTCTGTCCCGGCTGAATAGAGGGAGGGATAGAAGTCGTTTTCGCTGCTTCCTGTTGAAAGGAACCTCCCGGTCTCGGCCTTATAGTTTTCTTCAGAAGACTTGATAGCAGCGATCATTCCGTAGACTTCTGAGGTGTAGGATTGTCGCACGTATTTTCTGTAACCAAAAACAGCCGCACCGGCCAGAATGGAAATGATCCCGATTACAATAAGAAGCTCGATGATGGTAAAACCGCTCTTTTGAGCTATATGTCTTTTCCGGTGTTTTTTTGAAACCGGGGGTTTCTTTACAACTCCGGTGATATAGAGAGACATTTTTAACTCCTTGAAGCTCGAGCGTAATATAGATCGCTTTAGTAACTAGCAATTATTATTCCATAGTGTACCCTCTTTTACAAGAATGTCGCGTGGGGGATCTGTTGTTGCTGTCAAGATATCAATCCAGCGATCCGGTGATCCGGCGATTGAGAGATATGGTGGTTCGGGGATGCGGTGGTCCGAAGATGTGGTGTTGTTGTGAGAATGCTGTTTTGAGAATGTTGTCTCAGTGATCCGGTGATAATGTAAAGCACGAGACCAGGGGTAAGATGTAATTCAGTCCTGCGATCTTATTCTTGAGTCAGCCCTTAGGGACCTTGACACGAGCCTTCCGAGACAGGAGGGATGCTCCATATAAAGGGGAGGTTTCCACCTGCGCCTATTTTTACCAGCTCTTCTATGCAGAAGCCTGAGGCATCTTCACTGTCCCACCCTTCAAGCCTCACCAATGTTTCACCCACCGGGAGCTTATTATGAATCCACGCGGAGTTTGAGCAGGACCGGGTTTTGGGAAAATCCACCAGCAGGACATCATCTTGAAAAACGGAAATTTTCTCTGTAGCTACTATTGGTGAAGCGTCTTCACAGTCGTCTCCGGCAAAATCATAGGAGAGGAGCAAATCTCCGGTCATTGAATCGAAGTGGTGAAAAACATCCAGGGGAAAGTCGATCCTGATGTTTGTGGTCTGGTCGACGTTGACTGTGCCGGATCCTATCTGCGGCTCACCCACAGGCTGTCTATTCTGAAGTGGTGTAGCTGTGACGGTGTACTCTCCTGAGTGGAGAGGCACTGTATTGGATTCATACCAAGAGTCCTGGTATGAAGCGCAGCTTGAATTTTTCTCAGTCGAGAACCCCAAGGGTCCTTGTATACCGATGTGCATTTCCGAGATGCCTATGTCCGAACAAGTGTCAAAGGTTCCCCCGCTCTCACTTTCGCCGTTCAACGACCAGCTCACCACAAGGGTGGTGTATTGAACCTGGAGCAAAGTACAATTGTCCGAACATGTGCTCCTGGGTGCACCGTTTATCCCCCGACACCCTTCAGGGATGTTCTCGGGGTCGGTGCCGCAGTCA
>JAABSF010000036.1 GCA_011390535.1 Deltaproteobacteria bacterium
TAAATTTCCACGACATGACCGGAGAAAAGGAGGCTCGGCGGGTCGCTGAGAAGAACTCCAGGGCCAAGAGTGAGTTTTTGGCAAGGATGAGCCATGAGATTCGGACACCCATGAACGGGATCGTGGGGATGAGTATGTTGTTGGGAGATACAGAGTTGGACCCCTCACAGAAGAGTTTCCTGAAGGCTATTGATGAATCAGCCAATTCATTATTGGGGATAGTGAACGACATCCTGGACTTTTCAAAGGTTGAAGCAGGGATTTTGAGTATTGATCCGGTGCCGGTTGATGTCGTCTCGGTTGTTGAAAAAGCCATGGATTTGCACTCTCCGGTAGCATTTGAAAAGGAAATCGATCTGGCGTGTTTATACCATTCCGATATTCCCGAACTGATTATAACCGACGGCGGACGGTTGAGGCAGGTGCTGGTGAACCTAATCAACAATGCCATAAAATTTACCGGCTCAGGTGGCGTGGTTGTGCGACTGGAAGGGGTCGAGGGAGATGATTTCGTCAAGTTTTTCGTCATAGATGAAGGTGTGGGGATCCCTAAAGAAAAACAAGAACAACTCTTTCAGCCCTTTTCGCAGGTTGATGCTTCAATGACCAGAGTTCATGGAGGAACAGGGCTGGGGTTGGCAATCTCAAAACAGTTGATAACCCTCATGGGAGGAGAGATGGGGTTTGACTCGACTCCGGGAGAAGGGTCTACCTTCTGGTTTACAATTCCAAGAAAGGTTCCTGAAGATGGAGCGCAGCGTCAGAAATTTCAGCACATTAAAGATTTGAGAAGAGTCTTCTTTGTGCTCAGAAGTGAGCTCGTTCTCTCCTCTTTTTTAAAATCTCCTCTATGGGGTGCCGACTTGCACGGAACCACCAGCGCATTAGAGGCCATGAAAATGATCTTTGTCGCCGCAAAGGAGGGAGACCCTTTCGATCTGCTGGTGATAGACAATGAACTGCAAGATTTGCCGGGGGCTGAATTAGCCAAGAGGCTGAGCTGTGAAGCATCTATTAGAGGTACGCCTGTTGTGATGCTTCGAGCTATGAGGGGCGACCGGTCCGGGGAAAGCGTTTTAGAAGGGGTGTCGGCTGTCGTGAACAAGCCCTTGAAGCTCAGCACGTTGAACAAAGCGGTTAAACTTCTCCTGGAAGAAGGAGAAACCACGGAGAGAGCGGACGGAGAAGCGGACAGGGTAAAGCCCCACCGCATTGCACCCTCGCGAGAGTATAGAGTTTTAGTGGCCGAAGATAACCGGGTGAACCAGAATGTTATCAAAATGTTGGTGAAGAAAATGGGCTATCACGTGACTGTGGTAGCAGATGGCGTGGAAGCCATCGAAACATGGAAGTCCCATCATTTTGATCTAATCTTGATGGATATACAGATGCCCCGCTTAGACGGTCTATCCGCCACAAAGGAAATCCGCAGGATGGAAAGGGAGCGCGAAATTTCAAAGAGTGGCGACAAAAAAATCGCCGGCGACGGCGGCCCAACCGGCGGCTCAAACGGCGAATCAAAGAAAAGCAACTCCGAAGAGCCCTCAAAACCGATACCCATAGTGGCCTTGACCGCCCACGCCATAGATGGTGATGAAGATGTTTGTCTCGACGCCGGGATGAATTACTATCTAACCAAGCCTGTGAATTACAACAAACTGAAAAAAGTGCTTGTGAAGTTTCTCCAACATAACTCCGACAATTATTTTGTGGCCCAGCCTAATTTCAAGCAAAACAAGAAGGCGGGTTAAGGGCAGACTCAACAATATTGTTTTTGAGTCAGCCCCAGGCATTGCCCTTCGGCAGCAGTGACTCGTGGGGCAGGGGATGTTTTGTAGGCATGTTCCGGGTGTGTATAGAATTCTATTCCAGGCAAGTCCTGGTCATGTTGCCCACCGACATAAACCAACAAAAACCGCATCCAGGATCACTGGTGCATCCCCAACCCCAGTCCGAGCCGCAGTATCCAGGAGAAACAACCTGGACGTCGCCGCCCAAGGATTCACCCTCTTTCCAGAGTTGTGTATACTCCAAGGGAGTCCATTGGGTGCAGTACATCCCTAAGGAAGGCAGCTCTCCTTGAGTCATAACTAGAAGCGGTCGGGTTTCGGTCTCTTCAAAAGTGACATGTATAGTGTCCATCGCGAATTCCCCTCCTACACGACAGATTCGAATGTTAATACCTGCGTTATCGGGGTCTACCATTAACTCCGCCCGCAAAGAAATATCTAAATCCGCGTTATAGTCGGCGTCGGCTACAAAAGTTGGGGCCCAATATTTGGACGCTGTACACTCGTCGATACATGCCGCTGGTGATCCGCCGCAGTCACCGAGGCAGCTCTCTATAAGAGAGGATCCTGAGCCTTCGTAGTTACACTGCATCAATGTGTTTCCATCACAAAATTTTTCTCCTTGCAGACATACATCCGATTCGCAGAAACCCCCGCTACAGTGCTCGGTCCATGGGCAGTCCCAGTTATCGTTACACAACTGAGCCTGATAGCAAGCCGGCGGAGAACCACCACATCCGTAGCTACAGTTTTCCAACAGAGAAGATGACGATCCATTGGGCGAGCACTCTTTTAGCTGCCCTCCCGAACAGAAAGTCGCCCCTTTTGGACATACATCCGGTTCACAGAAGCCGCCGGTACAATGGTGATTTGATGAACAGTCCCCGTCGTTGTTGCAAGGGACCGAATTGTAGCAGACCTTGAGTGTTGGGTCACATCCGTTTTGACAGTGCTGGATGAGTGAGGAGCCGGCTCCGTTGGAGGTGCACTGCCTCAAATCGTTTCCGTTGCAAAACGCCTCACCTTGGGGGCACACATCCGGCAGGCATTCACCCCCTGAGCAGTGAAAATCCGAGTCACAGTCAGTGTCTGAGCCGCAACCCTGCTCTGTGAAACATCGCGCAGGATTTCCTCCGCAACCGTTTGGGCAATTTTCTTGGATTTGGGCATTCGATCCGTTGTTATTACACGACATTAGTTGGTTACCATCACAAAAGAGTTCACCTTGCGGACAGACATCTTCGACACAGACACCGGCAACACAATGATAAGGCTCACCGCAATCACCGTCATTCGAGCAGCCCGAGCATGAGCCTACCGAGTCAAAACCGCACCCGTCTGCGTCACAACGTCTCAAAACGTCATTTATGCAATTTTCTTCATGGGGTATACAAACCCCACATCGATAACGCGGATCTTCGATTTTGTAGACATCACACCATTCATCGAAGTACTCACGAGAGATTCTTCCATATCCCTCATCTTCACCCCAGTTTTCTCCCCAAGAGTTGAGAAACAGAATCCAGTCACCGTTTCCTTCATAACCTACCAATGCTATCGCGTGACCTCCGTCAGGGGTGAAGTCAACATCGGTGATAACGTTGTTTGTGGACCAGTAATCGCTGTCCAATCGGCAGGCAGCTACGGTGACATATCCTGCCGCCAAGGATTGAACCGCTATGTCGGCGGTATCCATTTGTGCATGTTTTCCGATGATTACCACTCGTTTCGCCCTGACTGCCTTGTCCAGCTCCATATTACATGTGGGAGTGGAACTATAACTCGGATAACAGCTCTCCAGAGGAACCCAAGTGTCGATATTGTTTGAAAGTGCCACCATGTTTGGGAATTTGTATTGATCCCACAAATACCAAAAACTGTAAGTGAGATTCTTTCCTTCATGACAAGATAGGGCGCTCATCGCAGAGGCCGCCGTACAAGAAGGGGAATAACCTTGATTAACTGCGGTGATGCATTTATCGCGTATGGAATAGCTCTCCGGAACTTCATCACTATAGGGTACTGTGTCCTGGGGCATTAGGTCCCTATCTCCATCCAGCATCTCCGGAGACGCCAGACATATGGGGTTCCCTTCCACAAACATTGGGGTTCCGTCTTTACATGGATCTTCATCAGACGATCCGAACCGGGAATCCGCCTTTCCATTTGAGTCTTCTTTTTGGTTGGCTCCATCTTCAGAGATGCACGTCAACCCCACTTCCATGTAGCCGGGGTCGCATAAACAGGCGGGGCCCCCGTTTTCCATGACACAAACCCCGTTTTCTGAACAATCAACCTCATCACAGCTCTTGGGCCCAAAATTGAAAACCCCTTTTCCGCAACCTGCGCTACATAACGATATCGCCCCGAGTAAGAAAATTTGAGACACAAGCATAATGTGAATTGATGGCGATAGGCTCTTTCCTTCGACTGAAAACGATGCAGCTCTATTGGTGTTATTGGTGTTATGGTTCTTATGAGAGGGGTTTAATTGTCTTCTGAGGGTCACAAAATACATAAAGAGAGCTCCTTTCAATGAAGAAGTGAAACACTACTCAACCTCCCAGTCCGATGTGTTCGGTCTCATATTTTGGGTCCCAAGTTTTGGGACCCAAATTTTCGTTGTGCCCTAATCCTTTCTCGATATTTCCATTCTGCAACTAATGTGCCGGTTCTTCTCTGCTCATTGTGAAGCTTTTGGTTTCTTTTTGCTGTGAATTGAGCTGAAAATATTTGCTTTTATTTCAATATGTTATGAGCAAAACGAGAGGCAGGGGCACATTCTTTTCCACCGGCTTTTTTCCTTTGCCGATCGATAAAAAAGGGCAGATGGAGACTCAGGACCCCATGGGTTTGATGACTATAGTCCTCACACCTGACAGGGGTTTCCTGTCATGCATGGACTGATTCGATCCAAGGTTTTCTCCTTCGCGATTTCCCTGATAAAGAGATCCCCTTATTCTTGACCTAACCTAAAGTAAGGCTAAACTGGCGCCACCATGGCAGTTTCCAATGTGTTAGCTAATTATCGAGCTGTAATGCAGTCTTTGCAAAAAGATGAACCCGGGCTGGTCTATTGTTTTTATGGGACCGAGCGCTGGCTGCGGCATAAGCTCGTCACCGCCGTTCGCAAGAGAGTCCTCTCTGGTCGAGCCGGCGCCTTCAATCACGATCGCTTTGTGGCAACAGAGACAAATGCCGACGTTGTTTTTGATGCGGTCCAGACAATGCCCATGATGGGTGGGCGCCGTTTGGTGGAGGTTGAAGATCTGCACCGCTGGAAGACTGATGATTTGAAAGGGCTGGAGAGGATCATAGACAAGCTCTCTGAACATGCTTGTCTTTTGCTGGTGGCTGATAACCTGGATGGCAGGCTGAAGGTCTTTAAGAAGATAAATAAAAAAGGGGTGCTGTTGAAGCTGGAGGCACCCGGCAAGAGAGATCTTCATGACTTTGTGGAGAGCGAGGCGGGCAGACTCGGGCGGCGCCTCTCACCCGCCGCTTCAGCTATGTTGGTGGAGATGGTAGGACGCGATCTCGGCTTGCTTGCTTCTTCGATCGAGAAGGCAGCTTTATACGCAGGTGAAGAGAAGATGTTGGAAGAGAACCATATTCGAGCAGTGGTTCCCGATCTCCGGCAGGTGATAATCTTCGAACTGACCGATGCTTTCGGCGCCGGCAAAAAAGAGACAGCGCTTGATGCTCTACGGCGGCTTTTACAGGAAGGCGAGTCGCCGCAGTTGGTGTTGGTGATGTTAGGGCGTCAGGTTAGGCTCTTATGGATGGCGCTGGATGCTTTGCGCAAGGGGGTTAATTTTTCTGGGTTGGCCGGCGAGTTGGGGGTGCACCCCTTTGTAGCGAAGAAGTTGGGTGCACAAGCTCGAGGCTGTACTGCAAGAGGGTTGCGACGCGCACATAGAGCTGTTTGTCAAACCGACAGGAACCTGAAATTCTCAAAGGTTCCGCCTGAAGTAGTTCTGGAACGTCTGTTAATGGAGATAACAACTACTATCAGGTTGCCCTGATACCAAAGATGAAATGGAAAAGGTAGGCGGTTAAAAAAGAAACGCCGGGTATTTTATAGCTTTCCTACGAGATTGACGAGGCGGCTCTTTGTCCGTGCGGCGGTGTTTTTGTGAATTACACCTTTGCCCGCCGTTTTGTCTATAAACGGTAAAGCCTCTTCGAGAGCTTTTTTAGCTGCTGCAGCGTCATTCTCATCAGCAGCTTTACGGACCGCTTTGATTTTTGTGCGCATAGCGCTCTTTTGAACCATATTGTTTGTCCGCCGTTTTTCGCTTTGACGGTATCTTTTCTCTGCTTGTTTGTGATTAGCCACTTTATCTCTCCAATGATATTTTAACAACTCGCCGCCCCGTATCACCAATACCACCAATGGATGAAATTCTTTCCCTACAATCTCATCCGTTTCACCTTTGCCGACAACTCACCGAATCTAATCCAGACACGGTCAATTTAAACAGATCGGCGATTTAGCAGATGACCAATAACATGTCAAGCTCTCAGATTTTCGGATTTTTCCGCAGGACTCAGGTTTTTGCGAATATGCATCCTCAGCATCCTCAGCATCCTCAGCATCCTCTGCATCTTCTGAAACTTCTGAAACTTCTGAATCTTCTGAATCTTCTGTAACTCTATCCTCTGTATCTTCTGAATTTTCTGTATTTTCTTAATTTTTGGGGTTGAGCCGGGCGCTTCGACGCCTTCGGTCTTGTGATCTGATTTTTGAGTCAGCCCTAAGGCTTAGTCGATGCCCGGTTCGTGTTTTCGTTTTCGTGTTTGAATCAGGGGACTGATGTTACGCCGGTGGTGACGCCCGCGCCCCACCAAGAATGGGACGTTGATACAATGAGGTTTGTCTCGCCTGTTGAGGGATTTATAGAGATGATATCTCCGCCGGCGTCAAAGCCGAATATGATATCCGCCGTGCCGGCTAATCCGTACAAACTAGTGTATCCGGTTGTAACGCCTATTTCAGAGAGCACGGTGCCGTTTGTAGGGTCAACCTCCACAATAACGTCGCTTGACTCTCCTGTTTTGTTAACTGCCGCGTAAGTTCCAACTCCCTTTACCGAATAGGCATCTCCGCTGGAAGTATATCCGGAATCATACGTTCCAAGAAGGGTCAGCTCTGCGGCGGCTTCACCCACTATGTCGATTCTGTACCACCCTCCCGCGTTGGAGATCCCTATCATTATGTCTCGATTCGGGTCCACTGTTCCTGCAGGTACCAAGGTCATCCCGTTGAATGATTGCTCCAGGGAGGCCAGGTGGAAGCACTCCGCTGTGTAGGGGTCGCAGACAAAGAGATTGTTGAAAGTGACCGCATACAAAACATTATATTGATCCACCGCTACATCTGTGACGCTCCCGGAGTTGGAGTCGAATGAGAATTGACCTACAAGCTCGATTTCATGAGTGCTGGGATGCATGGTATAGAGCTGTGAAGAGGTGTGCGCATAAATAGTGTTCAAAGCCCCCGGGACTGGTTTCGTGGAGTCATCCGGAAAAGGATCTGCAATATCGGGGACCCCGTCGTTGTCTGAATCAATGAGCTGACAATGGACGTTGATGTTGGTAACCGGACCATACCCCACAGTTCCCTCACCGTTGTATACGTTGCATGTTTGTTCCGGATCTTCAGGGTGGGTCAGGGCCGTGACAATGTACTCTTCGCCTGCTGTGAGCATCTCGCTGAAAACAAATTCGCCGTTTTCCGTTATCGCCAGATCGTCTCCTGCGTTGTTTTGCAGCACCAGCCCTTCTCCCAACAAACCGGAGACTTCTCCGCCGATGGGGTGGGGCCCGATGCTGCCATCTATTTCGCCGTCACTGGGTGTCTCTGAGTCGGGTTGCACACCGGAGTCAAAGAAAGTGCCGGAGTCAGAGGTGAGCGCGTCATTTGTTCCGCCGTCGTCATCGATTGTGCCTGAATCCGGGACATCTTCGCCTGTCCCCGTGTTATTGCAGGCGACGGTTACGAAAGAAAGAAGACCGGCAAAAAGCAGAAATGAATACTCCGAAATAAAGCCACGCATTTGAACACCTCTTTGACTGTAAACAAAATAAACTGTAAACAAGATAAACTGAAAACAAAATAACATTTGATGCTTTACCGTGTCATCCAAAAAGATTGGCAGAAAGACAAGGTTTTTCGCAGTTGGATGTTTTCGTTGACAGCCTCCAAAACAATAATGACTCGGTTTGTTTGTTCTTGTACCTCGCCCTCAGCCGCCACGCTTCAAAATCCCTTTTTCTTTTAACATTCCCATATTCCGCATAATGGTCGAACGGTCCTTTTGAACCATTTTGGCCGACTCATCATAAGAAGCAGAGGGGTTTGAGCTGATGAAGCTCAGCAACTCCACCTGAAGATCAGTTAAAGGTTCTTTTTCCCGCGCGTTTTCAGGTGAGTTTATAGGTGCATCAGGAGGGTTTATAGGTGCATCAGGAGGATTTATAGGTGCATCAGGAGGATTTATAGGTGCATCAGGAACTTCCATCCTCCGGAACCAGTGGTTTCCCATAACCCAAAAAAAAGGGAGCGATAAATCCCTCAGGCTTTTCTTTGGCAGTTTTGAGCTCTCAGCAACCTCTTTCAGCAACCTTTTTCGTAATGCGCCTCCTTTTATTCGGCTTTTTTGTCGGTTTTTTAATGATCTGAAATACTTGCTCAAAAAAGCATTGAACACTAATCTTCAACCCGCCGATCAGCGATTCGGAGCGGCGGCGGACACTCAAAGTACTAGTAAACGAGTATGACCGAAAGGAAGAGAGCCTTGGCCGAACAGGGAACTGAGGAGAAGAAAACTCTTGTAAGAGCGGCGGGGCTCGTAGGCGGGTTGACTCTGGTGTCCCGGTTCTTTGGCTTGTTCAGAGACGCGGTGATTGCGGCCATGTTTCCCAAGCGGCTCACCGACGCTTTTTTCGTGGCTTTCACTATTCCGAATGTTTTAAGGAGGCTGTTGGCCGAGGGCGCCCTGACGATTGCTTTTATTCCTACCTTCACTGATTATCATAACCACAGGTCATCTGAGGAAGCCAAGCAGTTTGTATATGCCGCGTTCACTACTTTGTGCGTTATATTGTTCGGGGTTTCAGTGGCCGGGGTGGTGGCTGCACCTTGGTTGGTGAAGCTTTTTGCATGGGGTTATGCTGATGATCCGGAGAAATTTGCAGTAGCCGTACGCCTGACTCAGGTGATGTTTCCATACATTTTTTTCATCTCTGTCACCGCCCTGGCAATGGGGGTTCTCAACACTTTGGGCCATTTTGCCGGGCCAGCGGTATCACCCGTACTCTTGAATGTAGGGATGATCGGGAGTGTGTTTATTGTAAGCCCGATACTGAAACACTTTGGAGTGCCGACCATTTATTCGTTGAGCATCGGCGTTTTGGTGGGAGGGTTGGGGCAACTTGTATTGCAGTTGCCTATTATGGCCCGGTTCGGCTATTTGCCTCGCCTGAAATGGAACCCAACTCACCCGGGGGTAAAAAAGGTGGCGAGGCTCATGGGGCCGGCTGTGTTCGGTCTCGCGCTCTATCAGTTGAATGTTTTGTTGGCCCGTCTGTTGGCCTCTTTTTTGGATCACGGCGCTGTTACATATCTCTATTATGCTCAGAGGCTCATTGAGTTTCCAATGGGGGTCTTCGCTGTGGCGGTGGCAACTGCGGCGACTCCTACTTTTTCAGCCCATGTTATGTCGGGTGATCTGGATAAGATGAAAGAGACCCTGGGCAACACCCTCAGGCTGACTCTCTTCATCGTGATTCCTTCGATGGTAGGGCTGGTGGTAATCGGAGAGCCCTTGGTGGCTGCTTTTTTTCAGCGAGGGCGCTTTGATCATGAGATGACCATGGCTACCTATAGAGCATTGACGGCTTTTTCCTTGGGGCTGTGGGCTGCAGCATGCACTCGGCAGTTGGTACCTGTTTATTATGCATTGGATGACAGTAAGACACCTGTAAAGGCAGCCGGTGTGGGGTTGGTCGTATATCTGGCGGTGGGGTTGGCGTTGATGGGGCCCTTGGGGCATGTAGGTCTGGCGTTGGCCGTGTCGGCGTCTTCGGTCGTAAATATGGTTATTCTGGCTTGGGTTTTAAGGAAAAAGATGGGGCGTTTAGGTTGGCGAAAGGTTTTGATCTCAGTGGTGAAACAGATAATTGCATCTTTAGTAATGGGGGCCGGGGTATATTTCGTAGCTAATCGTGGAGCTTGGGAAAAGGGGCTGGGTAACCTTCAAAACCAACTTGTGCTCCTGATTTGCATGATAACCGCTGCAGTGCTTTATATAGGAGTATGTGGTGTTTTGAAATCTCCCGAGCTGAGAGAACTGTGGCAGGGTATAAGACGGAGAGTTCAAAAGCAGGGATGAAAAGAGAGTTTAGATGCTCCCAAAGAGAGATGAGAGTTGAGATTAGCCCAACGGAGATTAGCCCAACGAAACTAGAGGTTGTCCCAAGAATTTGGATCGCCGTAGAACTGAAGGGCGTGGAAAGCTGAAGAACAAAGAAGAACGTGGTAGACGGAAAGTAATAAGAATAAAAAAAGGAAGAGCGAACAATGAAGAGCGTTACAGGATCAGTTAGATGAAAATATTGCTCATCAACCCTCCGGCGGAAAATACCATCATTGGTAACAACCCTGAGATCATCGACGAAGAGAGAGGGTGCAATCCTCCTTTGGGGGTTCTTTTTTTGGCTGCATGTCTGGAAGAAAGCGGCCGGCACGATGCAGAGGTGTTGGACTGCCAGGCCGAAAACTTGGGTTATTACGGGTTGGCTAGAGAGATAAAATCCCGGGGACCGGAGTTGGTAGGCTTGACCGCCATGACGTTGACCTTGGTTGATGTGGTAAAAACAGCAGAGTTGGTGAAAAGAGTTTTGCCTCATACGCCTGTTGTGGTGGGTGGTCCACATGCGGCCATCTATCCTGTGGAGACGGCTCGCCTGGAGTCTGTGGATTATGTGATTCAAGGAGAGGCCGAGAGGAGCCTGGTGCGCTTGGCGGATATTTTGGATGCGCAAAGAAAACCTAGGGAAAAAAGCAGGGAAAAGGAAAGGTCAAACAAAGACAAAGGGGACAGAGAGGAGAGAGAGGACAGAGAGGTTGAAGAATCCACAGAGATTAAGGAATCCACAGGAGCGGAAAATCCGGGAGCGGAAGGTCTTCTTCAAGAGAAGTCCAAAGTTCAAGAGGTTGCCTGGGATTCTCTGTCAACAGTTCCCGGTTTGCATGCGTGGCGCAATGGAGAGTGTTTAAAGGGAGAGAAATGGGCCTTTATCGATGACTTGGATGAGATCCCTTTTCCTGCCAGGCACCTCACCGATGTTAAGGCGTATGACTCCTTGTTGGCACAACAAGGGCCGGTGACTACGATGTTTACTTCTCGGGGGTGTCCTTTTCGCTGCACATTTTGTCACAGGCCGGCTATGGGAAAAACCTTTCGGGCCATGAGCGCAAATCGTGTGGTGGATGAGATGGAGGTGTGTCGCGATCTGGGCATTAAAGAGATTTTGATTTATGACGACACTTTTACAGTGGGAAGAGACCGTGTGGTTGAGATATGCGGAGAGATCCTGAGGCGAAAGCTGAATGTGGTCTGGGATGTGAGAGCTCACATCAACACAGTTGATCCTGAGCTGCTGAAGTTGATGCGCCGGGCGGGGTGCGCTCGAATTCATTATGGTATCGAGGCTGGTACGGATCGGGTAATGAAAGTGTTAAAGAAAGGGATAACACTTAAAAAAGCAAAACAGGTGGTTC
>JAABSF010000321.1 GCA_011390535.1 Deltaproteobacteria bacterium
GCATAGGGCACCTCTCCTGTTATGCTCCTGTAGAGAACCCCGCCCAAAGAATAAATATCCGTCCGTTGATCGGGGTCATCCCCTCTTGCCTGCTCGGGAGACATATAATAAGGGGTTCCGATAATACTCCCTTGCGCAGTAATGGAAGGTTCACCCTCTTCCTTGATGCGCGCTAAACCAAAATCCACGATCTTTACGAAGTCTTGACCATCTTTTGTCCTGGTTAGCAAAATGTTCTCAGGTTTGACATCCCTGTGCACCACCCCTCTCTCATGAGCTTCAGCCAACGCTTGACAGACCTGGATGATGATCCGCCCTGCCCTGTATACATCCATCGGTCCATCACGTCGCAGCACATTGCCTAAATCCTCACCTCTGACATATTCCATGACAAGGTACAAGGCATCCTTGTGCTGTCCAAAATCAAAAACCTGAACCGTATGAATATGAGTAAGCCGAGAGATGGCCTGCGCTTCACGTTGAAACCTGTCCCTCATTTCCTTGTTCTTCGCCAACACCCCATGAATGATCTTCATGGCGGCGATCTTTCCCATCCTGATATGCTCTATTCGATAGACCTCACCCATCCCGCCGCCACCAATAAGCCCCAGGACTCGATATCGCCCATCAATTATCTCCCCTATCCAGGAATCATCGCTTCGGTGTCCGCAGCTGCCACAGAAATTCTCTCCTTGGCTCACTTCGCTTCCACACTGGGAACACATCATTGGATCTAATTGACTACTCATGGCAAATATCGTACTTCACCCATTGACGGTGGTCAAACTCATTAAATGTGCAAAGGTGTTTTCTAAGCATGAAGGTCCTCAAAGGTGTTTTCTAAGCTTGAAGACTATCAACGCCCCTTAGGGCCTATTGATTTCCCCCAGCCTTTGAAGGCCAAGTGGTTATGGTTCTCAAAAAGAAATAAGCAAATTTTTTGTTCTTACAAAAGTTTTGTGCCCTATATATGAGTTTGATTGCAAGTTTCAAGTCAAGTTCTTCACCAGGAGAAAACCATGTCGGAGATCCAACGCATCAGTATGACAATCGAAAACGAGTTGGCTGAACAGTTTGATGCGCTCTTGAAAAAAAAAGGCTACTCCAACCGTTCTGAAGCCATTCGGGATCTAATTAGAAGAGAGCTGGTGTCACAACAATGGGAAGCTGATGAGACAAACACGGTAGGCACCCTGACAATCGTGTATGATCACTCAAAACCCGAACTAGCCAGACGTCTCTTAAAGCACGGTCATAAAGAGCACAGCCTTGTCAAGGCTACTCTTCACATTCACCTTGATCATGATAATTGTCTCGAAGTGATGGCGTTGCAAGGACGCGCGAGAGACGTAAAAAAGTTTTCAGAGATCGCCTTGGGCGCCAAGGGTGTAAAACATGGAAAGCTGGTGATGACCACCATGGGACATAACCTATAAAGCGGGTTAGGCGTTAGGGCTGATATCAATCCGATGGGCGTTTCAGCCCATGTTTGTTCATGAGCTTTCTGAAATACTTTCTGTCGATTTCAGCTTCCCTCGCCGCCTTGGAGACATTCCACTCATTTTCCTCCAACAACCCGGCTATATATTCCTTTTCAAACCCATCCAAAAATCTTTGCTTCGCCTTTTTGTACGGCAACTCCTTAATAACGGGCCTACCCTTCTGAGGCGCCTCCGGACATCTGTTTATATACTCCGGGAGCTCCTCGGGGGTGATCATCCTGTTATTCGAAAAACTACACCCGCGCTCCACCACATTTAAGAGCTGCCTAACATTTCCAGGCCAGGAAAACCTTCTTAGCAAATCCATGGCCTCCTGGGTTACACCCTTAACCCGCAATTTACCGTCGTCTCCTCTATTAAACGCCCCTTTAGTCAAAAAATGCTTTACCAGTCGAGGTATATCGCCGCTTCTATCTCTCAAGGGCGGCACATCCAAACGAAGCACAGAAAGGCGATAATAGAGATCCTCACGGAATCGGCCGGCACAAACCTCCTCTTCGAGATTCCGATTCGTAGCGGCCAACACCCTCACATCCACCTTTATAGGGCTTACCCCTCCCACGCGACGAATCTCCCTTCGCTCTAAAAAACGAAGCAACTTAGGCTGCAACTCAGCGCTCAACTCTCCTACTTCATCCAGAAATAGAGTTCCCCCGTGGGCGGTCTCCGCCAAACCTCGTCTCATCGTTATCGCACCTGTAAAAGAGCCCTTTTCATGACCAAAGAGCTCACTCTCGATCAAATTCGGCGGCACGGCCCCGCAATCAAAAACCACAAAAGGTCCGGTTCTCCGAGGAGAAAGCTCGTGAATTGTCCGAGCCACAACATCTTTTCCCACCCCCGTCTCTCCTTGGATCACAACCGTGGTACGAGTGGAGGCTATTTTTCTTATTATGGAAAACAACTCCCGCATCTTGACATCCGCCCCAACCAAATCGCCGAGGGACTCCTCTCGCGCAGGCTCCACGTCCACCTCTTCTTCGCCCGCCTCAAAGCGCAGCTCGATATTCCCTACACGTAATGAAGCCCCGGGCATTATATATGCCTCACGCACTCTCACCCCATCTACAAAGGTACCGTTTGTGGAGTCGGAATCAATCACCAGATATCCTTCATCTTCCTGCAGTATCTTGCAGTGCCTCCGCGAAACGGAAGGGTCGGAAATGGTCAGATCGTTGCTCTCCAAGCTCCCAACACATATAGATTCGGCGTCGAATGCCCCCTCCAAATCCGGCAAATCAAGTGCACGCAGCCTACACCTGCGTAATCGCAACTTCTTCGGACGGCCCCCTATGTATGTAAGATGAGTTTTCCCGGAAGCGGTCAAATGTTGGTAGGATTTTTCTCCCATATAGTAACACCTTTTCCAATCCGGTCTGCTTCCTCCATCGACACCTTCGCCTCTTTTATACATGCCTCAATTTCATCGGCCACATAACTAACACATGGACAACAAACCAAGTGCACTTCCGTGAGTAAATCATCTCGGGAAGCACCAAGACCGGTAATAATCGCATCATACAAACTGTACGCACTTTGAATCACCGCCGAGCGATCAAGACCCACCATATACAATGCAATATAACCTTCATCAAGACGAAACAACCATTGAGGCCTCCTGGTGAACATCAACACCGTCTCCGCCAACCATCTCCAATCCTTTGTCGATTTGCCCCCACCTTTATTTGGGCTCAGCCGTGCCAACATTAAAGAGAAATTGGCACCCCCTTTCGTGCTCTTATTACCTTGGCTCTCTATGAACCGGAGCAATTCATCCAAACCTCCCTTAACATCACCGGCATCATCCAGCTCACCCGATCCTTGAAACAAAGACGAATCATTCCCGCTTTCCCCCATTCCCGTTTCTTCACCGGCTCTCACCACTGATGAAGAATTCTGGTCTTTCTCATCACTCAACGACAGACGCCTCTGGTGTGAGACCTTCAAAGCCTGCACCACCTTTTCTTTTAGGTCCAAAACACTGAAGGGTTTTTTTACATAATCAACAGCTCCCAAGTACCTCGCCCGATCCGATGATCCCTCCTCATCGATTGCCGTTACAACTACCACCGGGATACTTTTCAATATCGGATCACGACGCAGACTGGACAAAACAGCAAACCCATCCAATTTTGGCATCATGAGATCCAACAAAATGACATCAGGAAGCATCTCCCGTGCTTTACCCAACCCCCCTTCCCCATCTTCGGCGGTAAACACCGTCCAACCGGTTAACTCACCAATCTCCGTATAGAGTTGCGCATTCATGTAATCGTCATCAATCACCAAAATAGCATCCGACCTATCCATGCTCCCACTGTCACTCTTGCCTCTGACCCCTGCCATTTCCTCTGGTGTCCCCCTCATAGCCAAATTCTCCTTCCCTCGAAAAAAAGCTCTTCAATAAAAAAACTTTTCAATAAAAAGCGCACAAACAAAGAGTTCACTAACAAAAAGCTCACACTCGTCCGCCCTTCCGCCTATCCAGATCGTACCTCTTCACTTTTCTAAGCAGGTTTCTCCTGCTTATCTCCAACTCCCTGGCCGCCTGGCTCTTGTTCCAGTGATGCTTTTTCAAAGCCCTTGTTATCATCTCTCTCTCAAGCTCCTCAACGGCAGCCGGCATGGAGTTTGCGTTCTTCCGAAACATCATCGTCCGGCCGGACTGCCCCTCAACAATTCTAGGAGAGAGCAGACTCTCATCTATAATCTTTTCATCACCCGCCATAACAAAAAGCCGTTCCAGCTCGTTTTCCAGCTCTCTAACATTCCCAGGCCATTCATAATCAACGAGACGGC
>JAABSF010000322.1 GCA_011390535.1 Deltaproteobacteria bacterium
GGTTCACTCGGGCCTACTTCCAAGAGTCTTATGTTGACAGGCGGAGTCTCGTTTGAGGACATGGCCGGAGGTTATGCGAAAGGAGTATCAGGTCTTACTGAAGGTGGAGCAGATCTCGTTTTGTTTGAAACAGTCATGGATCCAATTAACCTGAAGGCAGCTTTCGAGGGAGCAGATAGGGCTTTTGAAGAGTTGGGGCGACGTCTTCCGATAATGGTTTCAGTTACCATCGAACCTGGTGGAACGACCTTAACCGGGCAGAACATAGAGGCTTTTTTGGCGAGTTTTTTGCATCGGCCTTTGTTCGCCTTGGGCCTGAATTGTTCCACCGGGCCTGATTTGATGCGGGAGCCTCTTGAAATACTGAATCGACTCTCTCCTTTTCCTGTGAGCTGTTATCCAAACGCAGGACTCCCGGATGAAGATGGAAATTACACTATGGAGCCGGCGGAATTTGCACGGGAGATGATGTTTTTTTCATCAAAGGGTTGGTTGAATTTGATCGGGGGATGTTGCGGAACAACGCCTGACCATATAAAGGCGCTGGTCCAAGCTGTGCGCGGAGTAAAACCTCGGATCTTAGATCGCGATGATCAGGGCAAAGTGTCTGGCGTTGCTTTTAATTCCAAAACTGTGCTCTCCGGGATGGAGTTGCTAGAGATTGAATCGGGCCAAGGCCCTTATTTTATTGGAGAGAGAACGAATGTTCTGGGAAGCCGGAAGTTTAAAAATTTAATCTCCCAAGGGTGCTGGGAAGAGGCGGCGGATCTCGGAATTGAACAAACGGAGGCTGGTGCTCTCCTTTTGGACGTTTGTCTTCAAAACCCTGATCGAGATGAGGAGGATGATGTAAAAAATTTCTTGTCTGTTTTGGTGAGACGGTTGCGGGTTCCCTTGGTGGTTGACTCTACCCACCCCGCCGTTGTGGAGACAGCTGCTCGTCATATCGGTGGGAAAGGTATGATCAATTCGGTGAACCTGGAAGATGGGGGTGGGCGGTTGGAGAGAATCGCCTGGATCGCCCGCAGATACGGGATGGCGGTGATTTTCGGTTGCATTGATACACCGGATGGGGGAGGGATGGCGCTGGATAGAGCGAGTAAGCTGGAGGTAGCTCTTAAGGGTTTTTCTCTCCTCACCGATAAGTATGGCATGGCACCTGAGGATGTCATGATCGACCCATTGGTGTTTCCGTGTGGAACGGGAGATAAGCGGTTTTTCGGCTCCGCGAGGGAGACGATTGAAGGGGTGAGAATGATTAAGAGCGAGATTCCCTCTGTAAAGGTGGTTTTGGGAATCTCTAATGTGTCATTTGGGCTGCCCAAAGAATCCCGCTCCATTTTGAATTCAGTATTTTTGCACCTCTGCGTTGATGCGGGGTTGGATCTGCCAATTGCTGATCCTCGACGAATATTGAGTTGCTCAGAGATTACTGAAGTTGATCGAGAAGCTTGTCTCAGATTGCTCAATGATGGGGGGTCTGCTTCTTTAGAATCTTTTGTCCAACACTTCAGGGGTAGATATGCCCTGAGTCCGCCGAAATCTACGGAGAAACTAAAAGGAGAAAAAACAGCCTCGGAGCTCTCGCCGAAAGATTGCGTTGTTTCTTGTATCGTCGGGGGGAGAGTCTCTGGAATGCGGGACGCCTTGACAGAACTGTCCGGCAGTATGAAGCCTCTGGATATTATAAATGGGGTTCTTTTAGACGGCATGGACGAGGTGGGAAGGTTGTTTGGACAAAACAAGATTATTATTGCTGAGGTGTTGCGGAGCGCCGAAGTCATGAATGAGGCGGTGGATTATCTCCGGACTCATCTAGAAGGGGTAATCGCCGGGCACAGAGGGAAAGTGCTCTTAGCTACTGTAAAGGGGGATGTTCACGACATCGGAAAGAGCCTTGTTGATATCATCTTCTCCAACAACGGGTATGACGTTGTAGATCTCGGGGTAAAGGTCTCGGTACAGAAGATTTTGGAAGGCGCCCGTGCCCACATGCCTGATGCGATCTGTCTCTCAGGGCTCCTGGTGAGGAGCGCCCACCAGATGGCGGTTACAGCCGCAGGGCTTCATGATGCCGGTATCAATGTCCCTATATTGGTGGGAGGCGCCGCGCTATCTGAAGTGTTCACGAAGAAAGTCATTAGGCCGGCTTATGGTGGAGCAGTGGTAGAGTATGCAAGGGATGTAATGCAGGGCTTGGAGATTGCCGGCAGGCTTGTGGGTGGCCGGAATGGTAAAGCTCATGAAACTGAACATAAAGCTGTTCATGGCGTTAATTATGACGTTGATCAAAACGCTGATAATGAAATTGAGCCCGCCGAACAGAAGATAGATTCTGCTCCTCAAGAAATTGATCCCATGAATCATGAGGTTGAGCCCATAGTTCACGAGGTTGAGCCTATGGATCACGAGGTTGAGCCTATGGATCACGAGGTTGAGACTGAAACTAAAAGTAATGGGGTTAAACCGATAGATCAAGAGCTTGAGCCTCCCGTGCCCGTTGATTGGGATGTGCATCTCGTGAAGGACATTTCATTTGTCGATCTGCAGCGCGAGATTAATTTTGCGCGGTTGTATCGCCGCATTTTGGGTGTTGACAAAGGGGGGCTTTCAAAAAAAGAAAAGGCGAAAAAGATAGATGAGCTGATAAAACCTCTTTTGGAAAAGGTTAAACGCGAGGAGACAATCCTCCCCCGGGCCGCTTACCGTTTTGTGAGAGCGTCCTCACGGGGAGACAGTATCCACATCAGGGTGGTCCCGGGTGAGCATGTTGGAAATGTTGGGGACAGACCCCTTGGCGAAGCTCTCGTAAGCTCCTCATATGATTTAGCTTTTCCTCGCAGAAAGAGTGAGCCCAAGCTTTGTTTGTCTGATTTTGTCCGCTCGGGAGATCTCTCCGGCGAGCCTGTAGATTCTCTGGCGATATTCGTAGCTACATGCGGGCTGGGGGTGAACTCGCGGGCTAAAAAGCTGGAAAGAGATGGGCGTTATTTGGAATCTGTTGTTTTACAGTCTTTGGCTGTGGAGGGAGCAGAAGCTTTAGCCGGCATAGTTCACGAGCGGATTATGAGCGAATGGAGAGATAAGCGAGGGTTTGTTCAACCATCAAAGAGCTTGCATGAGAAACCCTCACCATCCGGAAACCCTCCGAGCGGCCCGCCGGATGGAAACCCGCCGGTGGGAGCTTGGTCTGGGAGAAGAGGGTTGCGGGTCAGCCCGGGCTACTCATGTTGTCCGGATTTGAATATTACCCGCATGATCATTGAATTGTTGGATGCTACTTCGTTGCTGGGTGTAGAGTTGACGGATGAATGCATGATGGATCCTGAAGCAAGTATATCCGCGCTGGTGTTTCACCACCCACAGGCAAGGTATTTTACTGTTACTTGATGTTAATTGGATGGTTATTTGATGATACTTGATTTTTTTCAATAATCACATCATAGATACAACAGCATGAATTTATTAGTTTACATAATCGTTTTTTCTCTATCTGCCTTCTTGGGGGGCTTTGGGGCTTGGTTTGTTCTAAAGCGCGTCTTCGCCGAGAAGGTATTGGATCCGGAGCTTATGGTTGAGGAGATCCGTAAAAGAGCCGGGAAAGAAGCTGATGAGATTATTCATGCTGCAGAGTTGGATGCGCGCAGAGAGACCTTGGATATGCGCACGCAGTCGGAGCAGGAGATTGAAAAGGAAGAGGCGGCGCTGGTGGCTCAGGAAATAGAGCTGGATTCTACCGAAGAGCGGTTGAATGTTTGGGAGCTGGATTTGGATGGTTGGGATTCTGACGTTCAGAAGCGGCTGAATGACATTTCAAGCTTGAAAGGTCAAGCGAAGAAAATGAGAAGGGACACTGAAGATCTTGAATCCCAATTGTTGGGGGTTATAGAAGAGAGAGCCGGCGAGTCTTTGGGGGACTTATGTTCACGTATAACGAACGGGATGGTTGACAGTCACAAGGCGGAGTGCGCGGATCGTCTACGAAATATTGAAGCCATGGTAGTTCCTGATGCAGGGCGATCGGCAAAGAGAATCTTGGGTATTTCAATTGGTCGAGTTGTTCCTCAGCCTGCCCCAGCGCGGATAAATAATGTGTTTTTACTGAGCCAAGAAGAGCTTAGCAGGTTTCAAAGGGAGGGGCGTGAGATCATAGACACAATCGAGGATCTCACAGGGGTGCATCTCGCCTTTGATGAGATTGAGGGTTCTCTTCGAGTTGAGAGCGGTGACGGGGTTGCCCGTGAGACGGGGCGGAGGATTCTGGAAAAGGTATTAAGGGCGAAGCCTCG
>JAABSF010000323.1 GCA_011390535.1 Deltaproteobacteria bacterium
TCCCCGACCAAATCCTCGGGTTGAAGAGCCTCCAAGATTTTTTTTTCTGTCTTTTTGCTTCCCGCCGCAGATATCTCTGATCCTTTTGAAACTCCACGACTTTTCTTGGTCTCAAGCCGCTTATCAAAAGGCCCCTCTTTGCAACCCGCCAATATGCCCGTGAGTGCTGCACAACCTCCCAAGCATTCACCTAAAAAGCATCGCCTTGAAACTTCACTCATCAGCTCTTCTATCCTCCACCTATACGGCAAAACAGTTCATAAATTACGCAGCCTCGCCAATCTATTTTCCTGATTGGGGGTTCCAGGGGGCCACCAAATCCAACTCAACCCCCAATTGATGTCCGACACGGTTTACGACAAAATCCACCATCTCCATGACGGAGCGAGGTATGTGATAAAACCCCGGCATGCAAGGCACTACCCTCACCGATTGCGCTGCGAGAGCTGCCATATTATCCAGATGAAGCTTTGAAAGAGGAGTCTCCCGTGGAGCAATAACAAGTCTTCGTCCTTCTTTGATGGCTACATCCGCCAACCGATGGATGAGGTTCCTTCCGGCTCCTGAAGCAACCGCTCCTACTGTCGCCATGGAGCATGGAACGATCGCAGAAGCATCAACAGGAAAACTTCCTGAAGCGATGGGCGCTGAAATATCATCGTATGCATAACGTTTCAATCTCGCATCCTTCACCTTGGGGAAGCCCTCAAGAAATGGGTCCGTCTCTTTATCATCTCTAAAGGAAACTTTCTCCTCTTGTTCCATCACCTCAACCCCAGCCGAAGAGACGACGATATGCACCTCGTAACCTCTGGATGCCAACGCCCAGATCAGGCGACGCCCATAAATAGTGCCTGATGCCCCGGTAATACAAACGACATAACGCTTCACAGCACACTCCTGATAACAAGAACCTTGAGTCTAATGAAAACCTGCCTAAAGAGCTTAAACAAAAAAACCGGGCTTTCACCCGACCATATTGTCACCAAACCCACAATGTCTCCAAACCCATAATGTCACCAACCATACGGTTGTCCAGAAAAGGAATGGATGGGATGACTATTACCGAATCCCGATGACGTCTAGAGACAGAGAATGGTGACGGAAGAATGGTGTTAAAGGGGATGAAGATGAACATAAAAGAGATGAATATGACAAAATAACGATGAAGCTTATGATAACGATGAAGCTTATGATCATGAAGCTAAATATGATTATTTCTCTCCCTTAACTTAGGGATGGAAATCAAATTCATTTTGTGTATAATGTTTAAGTTCGTTTTGTGACCTGGTAGACATATCGGTCGTAAACAGCAGACAAGAATACATCGCCGATAATTAACCATGATCCAGAGTCATGTCACAATCGGCCGCCAAGTTAACAAAAAAGCATTTTTTGCGGAATGAAAGTGCTCATCGGGTGGTTATGGTGCGTTGAAGACAAAGGCAGGTAAGAATGAGCAAAAACAAAAGCAGTGCAGCAGCAGAGAGGGTGAGCCCAAAGACAACTGAAAAGCGCCAAAAAAAGAGGCTCAGTAAAAAAAAATTGAATTTAGAAATATCAAATAGTTCCGCTCAAGAGAGCGTCGAAGTTATCAATCCCATACGTCGGAGGCAAATAATGGAGCGCGAGTTCTCCATTGGTGAAAAAGCCGTCTACCCGGCTCAAGGTGTAGCCGAAGTCGTAGGCATAGAAGAAAAATCCATATCCGGCGCCAAGATCAGGTTCTATGTGTTGAAAATACTCGACACAGAGATGAAGATCATGGTTCCAACGCAAAAAGCCGAACAGGTCGGTTTGAGAAAACTTGCGTCTACAGGTGACATCAAGAAAGTGATGCAAATTCTTGAAGATACTGAGGTGCAAATGGACAAGCAAACCTGGAATCGACGCTACCGCGGTTTCATGGAAAAAATAAAGACCGGCTCTTTGTTCGATGTGGCTGAGGTCTACAGGGATCTTTCCCGCTTGAAATCCGGCAAAACTTTGTCTTTTGGTGAAAAGAGAATGCTGGATACCGCAAGAGGGTTAATTGTAAAAGAACTCGCGATTGCTCAAGATAAAAATGAAGAAAAGATTGAGAGCAAGCTTGAACAGATGTTCAACTAATCTCGGCACCTTCCTAGTCACTGACAGTCAAAATTTTCTTTTAATTCATCCATAGCGTTCCGACAGCTCGCCTCTACTATCTTTTTCGAAGAAGGGTCTCTTTCAGCGCTTGCTTTCCATTTCGGTGCCGATGACTTTCCCCGCTCACATGCAAGATTAAGTTCAGGGCGCTTTTTACCGCACGCACACACCTTGTTCAAATAATCATCACATTGCTTTATTCCTGTTAATGAGTTGGGATCTTCTGAATCAATCCCGTTCGCCTTGTCACCGGAATTCTCACTTTCATGGCCCTTCCCCTTTTCGAGGTGTGCTCCCTGCTCTGAACCCTTATAATCATTAGACTCCTCATCTTTTTCTCCTGAAGCCGCTTGTTCTGAACCGCAGGTATGAGCTTTTTCGTCTTTGCAAGCCCCAACCACGACTGCTCCGGCCGATAAAGCCAAAATAAAAACCTGTAGTCGTATGGACTTCTCAATTCTCTTCACGTTCTTCATTTTTTCATTCTCTTTATTAACTGCATTGTAAAATGATCCGCTGGAACCTTCTTCCAATTCGTATCTTAAAACCACTCACAAAAATTACTATCAACAATCAAACATAATCCATTTTTGCTTCATCAACAAACAAAGCGACAAAAGTTCCCTCCAGAAAGATCACATACAACAGCCTGGACCACAAACACCATCGGAGCCAGTGCCAAAATATTCAGGGCGGGAAAACTTGCAACTAAAGAATTTTAAGGTTTTCATGAGCTGTGGACCATACGCTAAGAAATGAAGTATTGTCTGAATACATAAGAGAAAAGACATTGAACAAATATGTTACAGTTGGGCGCGATATGCAAAATACACCAAGCCACCCACACACTTTTCGAAAATGTAGAACATGACCTTTGACGACGCGATAGAGCTTTACCTGACTCACCTGAAAGTCGAGAGGGGGCTTTCCCCAAATACTTTAGAGAACTACGGGCGAGATCTTTTCAAGCTCCGAGATTACTGTATGAAATCAGAAAAAATAGATTCAGTAGAAAACGTGAGAGAGGGTAATATCGTCGAGTTTGTAATGAGCCTGGCAAAAAACCACCTCTCAGTGCGCACTCAGGCGAGGAATCTGGTCGCAATCAGGAATCTATTTAAATACCTATTAAAAGAGCGATTGCTTGAAAAGGATCCTTCTGCCCTGGTGACTCCTCCCAAGATAGGGCGCCGCCTACCCGAGACGCTGACCTTGAATGAAGTGGAAGCGCTTTTAAATACACCGGACAAAAGCACCACCCTAGGCCTGCGAGACGGTGCAATGATAGAGACTTTGTACGCAACAGGGCTGCGTGTGTCAGAGTTGGTATCACTCAGAACCCACGATGTTGACCTCCAACTGGGAGCGCTGAAAGCCTTTGGAAAAGGAAAAAAGCAGAGGTTTATCCCAATAGGCCGGGCCGCATGTGAAATATTGGAACAATATCTGAAGCTATCCCGACCAACCATTTTAAAAGATCGTGTGTCTGATGGTCTTTTCGTCACCGGACGAGGAAAAACGATGACCCGTCAAGGGTTTTGGAAAATTTTAAAAAAGTATACTCTAAAGGCGGGGATAAACAAAAACATAAGCCCTCACAAACTAAGACATTCCTTCGCAACGCACCTACTGGAGAGAGGAGCCGATCTCCGCGCAGTACAAGAAATGCTCGGCCACGCAGATGTCTCAACCACTGAGATCTACACACACATAACACAAGCGCGGCTCCGACAAATGTACTCCAGTCATCACCCTCGCGCCTGACACACAGAGCGTTTAGAAAAAGAAAAAATCAGCAAAAATGGAAAAAAGATGGGAATTTGCAAAAAAGGCAGGGATGTCTTAGGTGCTTTATGAAATATTATTCACTCTTTTCCTTGTCTTTTGATTCTTCTTTCGCCGATCTTTTCCCTTCCTCCTCCTTGTCGTCGGAAGAGCCTCCCTCTTCTTCCGAATCATCCTTGTCAGAATCTTTCACTCCCTTTGATTTGTGTTCCGCCTCTTCTTCTGATTCATCGGCTGATCCTTTTGAATCATCGTCGGAAGAACCCTTATCCCCACTCTCTTCTCCACCACTCGATCCACCGGCGCTACCGCTACCGCCGTCGCCTTTTTCATCTCCACCCCCTGCCAATGCCCA
>JAABSF010000324.1 GCA_011390535.1 Deltaproteobacteria bacterium
GGGCGCCTTATGGAAAAGAAAGGCGCTCGTTATGTGTTTCGAAACGAGAATATGCGTGAACTGGTAGTAAAAGCAGCAAGAAGAAGTTTGGCCGGAGAGCTGGCGGTGAAGCTTTCGCGAATAATATTTGATGAATGGGATGATCCTCCCCGTGGTTCTGTGGAGCATATCTCCAGGCTTTTAGAGGATATGGGAGAACGCACTCGTGCCGCCGGAGTATTATTGGACTCCGCCGGAAGGCGTGTGAGCAGAGGAGATTATCGGGGCGCAGCGCAAAAATATCAAAGAGCCGCTGAGCTAACCAACTTTTTTGAAGACAGGGAAGATTCTGCGCGGCTTCGGCTTTTGGTAGAGGCGGGGCGAGCATGTTTGTCTGATCTGAACTTTCGCTTCGCTGAAAATGTGTTGGGAAAAGCGCGGGTGTTGGCCCAAAAGATCGGGAGAGACAAACAGTGGGCTGAGGCGAGTATTTTAGCGGCTAGGGTTTTAGCTCGCTCCGGGCGTGTCAATGAAGCTATTGACCTTGCCCGCAGTGTAGCCCCCTTGGCGGAGAAATCCGGCGATGACATGCTTATGGCCAAGGTTTACGCTTCAATTGCAGAGAGTTACCAACAGTGGGGGACATACGGCCCTGATGGACAATTTGTCGCACGTGCAGTGCAAATAGCTGAGGCCGAAGGGGATTTAGTTAAGTTGGGGGAGTATCTTCAGCTTGCAGTTATGCATGCCATGGGCGTGGGTGATTACGAGAAGACGTGGGATTATCTGGAGCGTGCAAGGCCCATCGCCGAGACTGCCCGGGATCCTGAGTTAAAGGCACGACTCTTCAGATTTGAGGGCCTTTTGTGCTTAATGACTGGAGATTTTGACAAGGGTGTTGAGGTAAACGGCAAAGGCGCTCGTTTTGCTCGGCAGCATGGGCTCTTGGATCAGGAGATCGTATTGCTCCATAATTTAGGCGTTTGCTATTTTGAGAAAGAAGATATCCGCGAGGCGCTCTATCATTTCAATGAATCTCTTAGAAAAGCTGCCGGTGCCGGTTTTCACAAGATGACTGCCGCGAACGAAATTTTTATTGGACACATAGAGGCCACCCATTTGGGATTAGAGTCAGGATTGGAGAAGATCCGCAGAGCAATCAGGGCAGAATACCGAGTGGGGAGGTTGTGGAATATACCTCAAGGGCTTCAGCTTCGGGGGCATACAGAGGCTGCTATGGGTAAAACGCAGGATGCCTTGAAGAGCTTTAAGAAAGCCGTAAACGTAGCAAAAGAGACGGGAGTTCAGTTTTTTATCAAAAACGCCGAGCGGAGCTTGAGAGAGTTCGAATCAAACCCTCTTTGACCACACGAGATGCTCGATTCTTTAATTTAGGACTGACTCGAAAATAACTTCGGGATTCGTATGCGATTCACCATGGTCCATAAATACCATCTTAGACAGTGAGTATTGGGGAGACTTGTTAGACTGAATTTGCCCATTTGTACAAATGTAAATGTGTTTTACTTATCTTGAGAAGGTATCCTGAAATTATTAGATGGCATTTAATTGTCTCAAGTATAAGGAATATATTAAAAAAAGTTGAGGGGTTGACCGTCATTAGGGAGCGCTTATATTGAATGGTGTGATATGTTATATGGTTAGGTAGCATTGTCTCCATAAAAATATATCTGCAATAGTTCTATTGTGCAGAGATCGGAAAGGAGGTAATGAAAATGTTGGAAAGATATAATCCATTTAGAAGGGGCTTAACCAGAAAAGAGGAAGAACCTGGACGTGGTGCGCTCAGCCCGTGGATGGATTGGGATGTATGGCCGGAGCTGGATCTTTTCCCAAGGGGGTTTGGTGCTACCGATGTGTCGGAGGATGAGAACAATCTGACTTTTAAGGTGGATATGCCGGGAATAGAGCCGGATGACATCGACATCCAGGCAAGAGCCGGTACACTCACGGTTCGGACGGAACGGAGCTCGGAAAAAGAAGAAAAAAAGAAAACTTACCATCGTGTCGAGAGGAGTTACGGTGGCTTTTGCCGAAGCTTTCAGTTGCCCTCTTCTGTAGACCCGTCAAAGGTTGAAGCGAAATACGAAAATGGTGTTTTAATGATGAATGTGCCAAAGACCGAAGAGTCGAAAGCGAAAAAGATCAAGATAAAATCAAAGTAGTAGACAGTGAATGAGTGCGGCTCTTTTAGCCCGACGACCTTTTTCCTTTAACAAGTCGCAGAGTTGGTCGCCCGGAAATGTTTTCCGATGAAGAATTCGTTGTAGGCAAACAACCGCCTCGGTACTTGTAGAGGTGGTTAACGTCGCAGCTCACAGCGTTCCCATGTTTTGGCGATACCCGATGCGTCTATGTGTTCGACAAATTCCGTCTTCCCCTTCCTCTCATATCATCTTCTCTTCCATGTCAGCTCGGCAGGTCCAGGTGTTCCTTGACTACCGCCCTCAATACGCAGCAACCGCGTTGTTCCACTTCTATTTCCGCCTTAGAAAGCGTTCCCCCGCTGTCCTGTGCCCACGCCACAAGTTCATCTACCGGCGACATTGTATTTTCAACTGATGCCAACCTTATTTTCGGCCTCCTTTGACGTATATATAGTTAATAAGAACTTGAAAGTACGTCATTTGAAGCCATTTGTTTATCTTTTGAATTCAGTAACCCCCTGAAATCTTGTCGTTTTACCTCGGGCTAAAAGATTCGCACTCTTAAGGCCCGATCCATTCCAACACAGTGCATTCTTCATTATCGGGATCGCATGGGATGATATTGCAGTTTTCATCTAAAATGCCGGCCGCTACTACATCCCATAAAAAAACCCGAAATGATGTGCTGCTATCAAATTCAAAATATAACAGCCACCTGCAGTTCATTGGTGTTGATCCTGTCCATTTTCCGGGGTTAGGGGTAAGCCTTCGTTCAATTCCCGTCTGTAGGTCTTTTATGAATCGATCTGAATCTACACATGGAAAATTACAACCGGCTCTTTCGTAATCCCTCCAGCTTACAAAATGGTCCGCCAGGCCGGACAACACCTTGTCGGAGTTCCCTGATGCCACCTCTTGTTCGTTCATGGTTGCCAATTCAACCATGTATACCGCCCAATTACCATTCCTCTTTTCAGTCCAGCCCAGCCGGGTGTTTGAGAACCGAAGATTTATTATATACTCTCCCGGCGTATTCAACCTGCTCGTCTGCCCCGTCGGAATGTGGTGTAAGAATATGTCCCATCCGTTTTCTCCCTCGGGAGAGGCCCGCCACGCTGCATACTCCTGATTTATGTCCCAGAGATTGCTCTGGGTGATCCCCTCGTCTTCTGTTGCGAGCACCGTCTCCTCTCCCGTCGCAATGTCCAACAATCGCAAGGTTTTGTAACTTACGTATTGCTCCGTGTAGTTGTAATTCATGTACAAAACGTGCGTACCGTTGAATCGAGGTTGTGTCTTTCCTTCATTGCTATCGGTGAGCCGAGCTTCCTGGTTTGTTATTAAGTTGAAAAGCATGAGTTCGCTGCGGTAGTTGTTGTTAGGATCATCTGCATCCTGAAAAGATGAATCACGGAATACGAAAGATGCTTCGTAAATAGATGGTTGTGTTTGCAATCTGGCTCTTCCCACCAACAGTCTTTCTTCCATGGTTTCAACATCAATGCCGTAGAGATCGTCAGTAAAATCGTATTCAGGCCATTCACACCTTTTGTCCGATTGAATCAGGTATCTCCCGTTCCATGCAAAGCCTCCATGGTCACTGGGATTCTCCATCACAGGCACCTGGTAGAGTTCCCCTTCCTTCAACTCCTCTACTTCCAGCGGCGCCATGCAGTCGTGAAAAACAAACGCATCAGGCGGGTCGGCATCCTTCCTGCCGGCCTCCACCGCTCCATCTATTGAAGCGTCCGTCAATGCATCCGCATCAACGCTTCCGTCCACTGCTGCATCCATGCCCGCGTCCTTATTTGCATTTCCCGGCTTCTCCGAACATCCGCATGCCGGAACGAATAAAAACGTCGTTAACAACACACCGGCACAAAAATTCCGCTTCATGTTTCCCTTGATGTTTCTCATTCCATCACCTCCCTGATCACCCTGAACCCAGTCTCTTTCACCGTTACCACCCGTGTTCCCGAATACTTCCCGAACAATCCGGCAGTTTGTTCATATTCAAGCACCGCGACCAACTCCGGCGAGTCCGCAATTGTGATGTCGTATACCTCCACGCCATCAGGTTCCATACAACTCACC
>JAABSF010000325.1 GCA_011390535.1 Deltaproteobacteria bacterium
TGAAGCCGCCATCGAGAATGAAATCAAACGTCTGAACAATGATCCTGATGCGATGGATGAGCTGATCGATCTCCAGAATTATCGTTTGGCTTTTTGGCGCACCGCCAGCAGAGATCTGGGTTATCGCAGATTCTTTGATATCAAAGATCTGGCGGGGTTGAGAGTGGAAAACTTGGAAGTCTTCCGGGACACACACAAACTGCCCATCAAGTGGGTACAGATGGGCTGGGTAGACGCCCTCCGAATCGATCACCCGGACGGGCTGAGGGATCCTTCAGAATACTTTAATCGCCTGCGAAGAGCCTGCCCCAGCGCGTGGATCGTTGCAGAAAAAATACTCGAAGGTGATGAGGAGCTCCACGCCGACTGGCCCATAGCCGGGACAACAGGCTATGAGTTCTTGAATCTTCTGGATGGGCTCTTCATAGATCCGAAAGGGGAGAATGACCTTACACGCATTTATGAAGAGTTCGCCGGCAAACAAAAACCATATGACGAACTGGTCCATGAGTGCAAGCAACTGGTGCTGACAAAACTCCTTGGAAGTGAGATCAACCGTCTCACAAGTCTTTTTGTAGACATCTGCGAACGACATCGAAGGCATAGAGACTACACCCGTCATGAGATGCGAGAGGTACTCTGCGAAACGGCTGCCTCTTTTCCCGTATACAGAACATATGTCTCCGCCTCTGTCTCCACCAACGTTAATAGTAACCCCAACAGCAACACAGTAAATCCGGAAGACGAAAAGTATATTAACGAGGCCGTAACCAAAGCAATGGAACAGAGGAGAGATCTGGATAGCGAGCTCTTTAGATTTTTAAAAAATCTCCTACTGCTCAGAGTAAATGGCTCACTGGAGAATGAGCTGGCTATGCGCTTCCAACAATTGACCGGCCCGGCGATGGCGAAAGGGGTTGAAGATACAGCTCTATATAGGTTTTTTAGATTATCATCTCTCAACGAAGTGGGAGGAGATCCCGGCCGCTTCGGGACCTCCCCGGAGAAGTTCACAGAGCACTGTGTAAAATCGCAGACCACCCGGCCTTTTCAAATGCTCACGACCACGACTCATGACACGAAACGCAGTGAAGATGTGAGGGCCCGGCTGGCATTGCTCTCCGAGATACCTCTACGATGGGAAGATAGAGTTAACCAATGGAAGAAACACAACGAAAAATATCGTTCAGACGAGATCCCTGATCGAAACACCGAATATTTGCTATACCAAACACTGGTGGGGGCTTGGCCCATCGATCTTCATCGCATCTCCGACTATATGCTCAAGGCGGTGAGAGAAGCAAAACAACATACCTCATGGACAAAGCAAAACGAAGATTACGAAGAGAAGCTGTCCTCTTTTATAGAATCTGTTATGGGAGACGAAACTTTCTCCCAAGATCTCAAAGGCTTCGTCGATGACCTGGTTAACCCCGGGAGGATCAACAGCCTCTCGCAAACTCTTATAAAACTTACCTCACCGGGTATTCCCGACATCTATCAGGGTTGTGAGCTGTGGGATCTTAGCCTTGTGGATCCTGATAACCGCAGACCCGTAGACTTTGAGCTGCGTCAGAGACTTCTTCATGAATCCACTCTGCTCTCCCCGGAAGAGATTATGGCAAGAATGGATGAAGGAATGCCCAAGATTTGGCTCACCAGACAAGCTCTCCACCTACGTCGTCAACACCCCTCTCTCTTTTGCGGGAAGGGTGCACATCAACCTCTACCCGTAAGAGGCTCCAAAGCTGAACACTTGATCGCGTTTAAGCGAGGTGAAAAAGCAATAACCCTGGCACCGAGACTTGTCATTGAGCTGCATGACGATTGGGATAACACCGAAGTAGAGCTACCAAGGGGGCTTTGGAAGAATATCCTGACGGGAGATGATGAAATCGAGGGAGGGTTTATCGCGCTCGAAAAGCTCTTGTCACGCTTCCCTGTTGCGCTTTTAGTAAAGAAAAAATAATAGACAATAAATCCCTGCATAGAAAAACTGGAAAGGACAACCTTCGATGACATTGATGCGCGTGTGGGCACCCAACGCAAAACAAGTAAAATTAGAGAGCGGTGACAAAGTACAAGTCCTGGAGATGGAAAAATCCGACACCGGCGCCGGCTGGTGGCAAGTGGACGCGCCCTTCGTTAAACACGGCGTTGACTACGCCTACAGAATCGATGACCAGGGCACTTTTCCTGATCCACGTTCACCCTGGCAACCCGATGGTGTGCACGGTCCATCCAGATGGGTCGATCATGGCCGATTTTCCTGGAGCGATTCGCAACACCAACAACCACCATTAGGTTCTGCTGTCATCGCTGAGCTGCACATCGGCACATTCACTCGGGAGGGAACTTTTGAATCTGCGATTGATCGACTAGATCATTTGAAAGATCTGGGAATATCTCACGTAGAGCTTATGCCCGTAGCCGAGTTTTCAGGAGCGCGGGGGTGGGGATATGACGGTGTCGACCTTTTTGCTCCCCATCATACCTATGGCGGCCCTGAAGGACTCAAAAAACTTGTGAATGCCTGCCACGAGAGAGGTCTGTCCGTGATTTTGGATGTGGTTTACAATCACCTCGGCCCCTCAGGCAACTATCTCAAACAGTTCGGCCCTTATTTCACCGACAAATACTCCACGCCATGGGGTGAAGCTGTAAATTTCGACGGCCCCGAGAGTGCGGAGGTGCGCCGTTTCTTTATTGATAACGCCCTGATGTGGTTACGTGATTACCACTTCGACGGGCTCCGGATAGACGCGATCCACGCCATTATGGACCTCTCGGCAATTCATTTCCTGGAGCAGCTCTCCTCTGAAGTACAAAGCCTCGGAGTTGAGCTGGGGAGACACCTTGTCTTAATCGCTGAAAACGATCTTAACGATACCAGAGTCGTCAAACCACCGGAAACTGGAGGATACGGCATAGACGCTCAGTGGAACGAAGACTTTCATCATGCCCTCCACGCTCATTTAACGGGAGAAAAAAAGGGCTATTATGAAGACTTCGGGGGCCTGGAAGCTATTGCGAAGGTTCTCACAGAGGGGCTCGTCTATGACGGATGCTATTCATCATTCCGCAGGAGACACCATGGCAGACCGGCTGCTGGAATCTCAGGTCACAATTTTATTGGGTGTTTACAAAATCATGACCAGGTGGGCAATCGCGCCCTAGGAGAAAGAACAAGTCATCTACTTACCCCGGGGAAACTGAAAATCGGCGGGGCTCTGGTGATGACTTCACCTTTTATACCCATGCTGTTTCAAGGAGAAGAGTGGGCCGCCTCGACACCGTTTCTGTATTTCACCAACCACCCCGAACCTGAATTGGGTGAAGCTGTAAAAACCGGACGCAGAAAAGAGTTCGCCTCCTTTGGTTGGAATCCAAACGAAATTCCTGATCCCCAAGCCGAAGAGACCTTCCTCCAATCGAAGTTAAACTGGGAGGAGCCGGCGCTTGACCTCCACCAAGAGGTGCTTCAATGGTACCGCTCGCTCATCGAGTTACGCTGTCGTTTGCCTGATCTAAAAGATGGTCACATAGATCGAACAAAAGTCCACTTTGACAAAACAGAGAGCTGGCTGGTCATGACCCGGGGGGACGTTTCAGTCTTCTGCAACTTTGCCGAAAAACCCCGAATCATAACTATCCCGGTCAAACCCGAGGGGGAGATCATCTTGGCATCAGAGGGAGGCATCACAAAAAGCAAAAACTCAATCTCGCTTCCCCCCGAGTCAGCGGCGATCATATTACGATCAAACAAATGATTTCCTGTTCTTTCCAATCACCGAAACCAAGCTGGTGGTACCGAAGTTATTGCTTCCCAAATCAAGGACCTTCAAACTCACAAGTTTGCACCTGTACTATTTCACTCCACTACATAGATCCGCATGTGGTCAGCTTTGGTTTCCGGCTCAAGGTGAACCGTCCCTTTGACATATACCTCATTACCTGGGTTCAGCATAAACTTTACCGGAATCACCGTAGCTTTGGATCTTGCTCCCTTAGGAGAGTGATTTCTCCGTTGATATCCACGTAAAGCTCAATTACCGCACCAAAATCGTCTTCTCCACCTCCGTGGGCAAAATCAAACTCAAAGCGCATTGACATTTTTTTCTTTTCATCTGTCGAAAAGTGCAATTGAAAAGGAACGCCGGGTGTCGGCAGTACTTCAGCAACGACTCTTCGGGAGAAAAACCACCACTTGATTCCAAACCAGAGTATCAGCCAGATACTCATTGCGATAACAAAAAAAA
>JAABSF010000326.1 GCA_011390535.1 Deltaproteobacteria bacterium
CATTCCCATTAATTTATCAGCTATTTGTCTTGAAAATACCCTGGCGGCGGAGGTGGGGGTGGGGGAAGATCTTCAGAAACCTGAGAACCGGATGAATGGGGTTCGGAGTTGATTGCCTCCGGAGGAGGAGGCAACTCCTCGACTGACTCAACTATTTGCCCTGAACCCTCGTTAATTATCTCGTCTTGTGCATCGGCTGCATCATACCGGTATCCAACGGCCCCGGCATCTCCGTTCATTCCGTTCATATCTGCGATGGTGTGTTCATCTTCTTCCGATGCAAAATCATCTGCAAAACCTCCAGGAAAGCCGCCCTCTCCCTCCTCTTCAAACCTCATAGCATCCAAGTCTTCATCACCTAACACCGTATCCTGAATCTCTTCATCAATATCTTCATCATCAAAGGGCTCCTCTGAAACCGGCGCAACCTGAACACCAGATAAAGACGGAGACGTGTCTTCACCCGACGACTTTATTGGAAAAGGCTGTATAGACGGTGATGTCCGCTCTTTAAAATCTTCTTCTACCGACATCAAATCATCACCTTCTCCCTGCTCTACTACACCATCAACCTCATCGATCTCTTGGATTTGTTCAACCGCGACGACATCTTCACCATGGGTGGATAACCCGGCCCCCTCTCCATCCACAAACCCCTCATCCACCGGCGAATCTGTTTCTGCTCCATCGGGATCGCTCCTCCCACTGAACATGATGGATTCGTCCTGTCTTCGCAGCACAACTTCCCCACGGGTTGGATTTGCTTCAAGAAACTTTCTTCCGTAATTCATATTTCGGAAATAAAAGACAGTCTCCAAGCTCTTGGAGTCAAGCTCCATCCTGACTGCGTCCGGCTTCAACAACTTTTTTACAAAATTAATCGCACCATAAAAAACAGCAACTATAGACATAGCTGTTACAAGCCACCCGTATAACCTAAGGTCTCGCCACCCCTCACCCAAAAATGTCAAAATTATGCCGGAAGCAAAACAAAGAAGACCGATAATCAAAAGCTTTAGATAAAATCCGGAATCTCTTCTTGAAGGGCTCGGTTGATGTTCACTGCAATAAGGCACCTGGGTCACAACAGTACGCATCATCCTGTCATCGCCGCTCCCCGGAGCATATGACCCAGTCCGTGTAAGCTCGACTCCAACGACAGCCGCTCTCATACAGGACGCACAAAACCGGGGCCAGGCTATCCCCACTTGTGGCTCATCAGGCACCTCAACGGTGATGATTAATTCATCACCATCTTGAAGAGGCTCGGTTATGTCCACAATCGTAATAGGTTTCATGAGACGTGAAAGGTATTATATACCTAAAACTCCTATTTGGCCCAAAATACGATTTTAATAAACAACATCACCCCGTAAACTCCCTTTCCATGGGTCTCAAAATCAAACAGGAGCTCTCTGATGGCAAGATCTACATCGCCATCCTCATTGAAACACTAGCGAAGATCAGTTTTCAATGAGCTTCTTTGCCGACGGTTTCAAAGTACGGAGTATAAAATCGTAAACGTCTAAAAGATCTCTTGGCTCCAAACCTGCATCTTTGAGGTTCTTAAAAACCGACTTCGCCATTGTACGGAACCTAAGGTACTGGCGCCCTTCCGGAATAGATGAAACCTCCAAACGAGGAGCCATCCATTTGGCTTGCCGTCTAAAGCTGCTGGGACGCACACAAACTTGCTGCTTGGGATGAAGTAAGGCCGCCGGTGCGGTAATCAGCGGCCAAGAACAGTTCTCTTTATCTTTTGCACATATGGCATCTACAAGCGCATCGAAACGCGCAGCATAGCCCCCCTCTCCAAATAGGAAACTTAACAAGGCTTCGGCAAAAAGTTCCTCTCTGTCAGCCGGCAAATTTTTCAACGGCTCTAAGTGAACGGGGCGAACTAAACTTGTCCTCTTCAATAAGCCGACAAAAGTCTCCAAGATAGCTGAGAAATCGCCGGCCTCAAAAAGCTCCTGTAACTTATTTTGGTCCAGCGTCTCCTTTGCATCTTCGATGGCCGGTGTACGGTGTCTCTTGAGCCTACGAATATCTCCCTCGCCACGAATCTCGGTGCTCCATTTTTCACCCTGAAAACCTCCTGGATATAAAACCTCAAATATCTGGATTTGATCCTGCAGGGTTAGTATCTTCTTTCCTTTTGCTTTGGCATCATCGACAATCTCTCGCCTGGCCACCGAAACCCCGAGCTTATCCTGTAGGCCAACCACGGTGTCCATAGCCGTATCCGCTGGTCGATCTACTTCTTTCATTAGATGATAATAACCCTCTTTGATCAACCGGAGCTTACCGTCTTCAAATTGAAAAGCTCTACGGTTGTTCCTCTCCCAAGCCAAAATGGCCAATCCCCAACCAGGCCTTTTTGTATGCTGATACAAAGGTAACTGATCTGATAACTCCGACGGCTCTTTGTGGAGGGTGGAATCGTCGCTCATGGAATCTCCTCTCTTCTTCTATTCAAGAGACCATATCCGTCTTGGAATACCTTCACAAAATTTCAGACCGCAACATTCATTAACCTAGTGCGGTTTTGGGAATTCTTGTGTAGGAATGCAATATGCGCCACCAGACGAACTGAATACGCAAATAAATCAGCCTGAATCCAGCCGGTAAACCAAACCCGCGACTGAATCCAGGATTAATTACATTGCAATGTTACTCTAAAGAAAAAATTATCGCTTAATTGTACCTATATTTTTTTCTATTTGACCATAAAAAACTCTCTCAGAACGGCTGGCAATTTAACACGATTCACGTATTAGCGCAAGATAGGAAGTCAGCGCTGGATGCAGATCCATCAAGGTGACATCACAAGACATGCGAAGTGAGGAAAACCAAGAAACTTGAAAAACAGATAGCTGAAAAAGTCGGCCTACAGAGGAAATATAGTTATCCTTGAAAAATAAGAAGAGCAGAGATCGCTTCATTAAATCGCCCTTCCAAAAGGCAGGCAAAGGATGGTCTCAACGTGGGCTCAACTCGATGTTGCCTTTGCTTTGTGCATGGGCTTCAGTATTGTCCCCACTTTTGTTCGCGTATTCCCTCATCTTCAGCGTGTTTTTTGATAATGTTGTCTCTCAATTATATCTTCTCTGTTGTGGCGGGAAAGGCGGAAAAAAGCAAAAACTTGTTGATTGCTGTTTATCTGGATGATAAATTAAGGGTTGTTGGAAAAATCTAATAAGGAGGGCAACGATGATCAGCAAGCAGCAAGCAGCAAGCAGCAAGCAGCAAGCAGCAAACAAGGGCTGAACGGCTATGAGCCGTTCAGAAGCCACGCGGATGCCGCAAGTCGAGTTTTAGGGGCGGTTTTGGTGGCGATATTTATGTTTACAGGGATATCCGACGCAAACGCTTATCAGCTCAGAGGTCAACCCGATCCGGACGAAGACGGTTTTGTCTGGAAACTTCCTCCCGGCAGCCAGGTGTTGAGCAGATGCGGTGAAAAGGATCTTGACTGGGACGGTATTCAAGACTGGGTGGAATCAGAGCTTGCCTGGGCTTTCCGGCCATACCTGGTTTTCGACGAACAGGAAAAAAACAGCATAGCCGACGGAACAATCATCCTTTACCAGGCATTTCCCGAAGAGACTGTGTGGGAGTGGAACGGCTGGCCGCCGCAGGAATATATTGAAAAGTGGGCTCCGATGTATATTCGTTTCATAGTCGTCTTGATTTTTCCAAAGGACAAGACTCATCCCGGCGACACGCAGGAGTTCGATTTTATGGTCAGGAGCGTCGACCCTCCTCACCATACGAAATGGGAGTTGGTGGAAGTAGACTGGGGGCGTTGTGGTCATCCAAACCTTAGCATAGGTTGCGGCCCGTCGAATAGGCCGTGCTGGGATTTTGATCACGATGCCCACGCCAAGTGGGAAATAGCTGATGGCCTTTATTCCGACCCCGTCAGATGGAAGCCTGTTGGAAGCACCGGGATGAGGCATTTTAAGGTCTATGTTTCTTACGGAAAGCACGGCCTGTATCCAACAGCACGCGCATGTGAGTGCTGCTGGCACGGAGGGGTTTGCGAAGATTGCAGCTCCGGCTGGGAAGGGCTCTCCAAGTACGGCGTAAAAGGCTACCAGTTCGGCAAAACATCGAACTGCGGCTCACAGGGTGGAGATTGCGGCTTTGACCATGAGCTGACTATTCAAGAATATGAAAATCTCACCGAGCATCAAAGAAATTATCTGGGAAACATCGGAGAGCTGCTTTTGGGAGGATTTGTTCCCGGTGGTTTT
>JAABSF010000327.1 GCA_011390535.1 Deltaproteobacteria bacterium
AAAGGTGGTGTTAGAGGAGGGCGTCATAAATGCGATGCGCCACATCCATATGCCGCCCGCAGACGCGCTCCGGCTGGCGGTTCGCGACAGAGACATTGTGTCCGTGCGTATCAAAGGCAAGCGCTCCCTCATCTTTGGAGATGTCTTGGTGAGGGTGAAGCCGAGCTATGTGTTGGAAATGCATGTGGACACCGATGAAGCCAACGCCGCCGAGCTCTCCACCGGGGCGGTGGGCTTCCTCCACTCCATCGAAAGCCGACGGCCCTAGGCTCATTAGGAGCTGTTCCTAACAAGGCCTCCGTAGGCTTTGCTCTGTCCACCGTATTTTTATCACAGATATGACTACTTGCTACCGGATTCAAGACGCTGGATAACCTCGTCGTGCTCAAGCACTCTCCCCATTTTGATATCTTAAATCCCCACTTCAACCTTGGCCCTGACATAGATTTCATACATCACGTCATCCCAGCCGGCTTGATCGGGCAGTTTGTCAATGACTTCTTTTACTTACTGTTTGATTGTTTCCACGGTTACATCGGACCTTATGGTGGCAATCCGATCGGACTTCCTATATTGTGCCCTCTCAAAAGTACAGTGTTCTATGACGTGCTTCCTAATACGATGGAATAATACATGGATGAAAAAAAGACAGATAACACGGTAAAAGAAGAGAAGGTTACGGAAAAAGATTCCCTGAGAGGGCAAGAAAACGATCACGAAAAAGAGGAGGCGGAGAGCAAGTCGGATGGACAGGGTAAAGATCTGAAGGGAGATGGAAAGAGTGTCCACCATGAAAAGGGAAGCGGGGGGGAAAAAGCAGAGAAGAAGTCGTTTCTCTTACGGGCTCTGGATGGGATTGAAATAGTTGGAAACCGTCTGCCTCACCCTGCGACTATTTTCGCCATCCTCGCACTGACGGTTATTGTATTGTCTTGGGTTGCCACTGTCTTGGAATGGACGGCTGTACATCCAACCACAAAAGAGAAAATCGATGTCTTCAATTTGATAAGCGGTGACGGCTTTCGATATATGTTTGTTAGCATCACCGACAACTTCATCAATTTTCCACCTTTCGGAATCGTGCTCGTGGCCATGGTGGGAATCGGGGTGGCTGAGGGCTCCGGCCTCATTGAAGCCATGCTTAAGCATACAGTGCTCAGGGCACCCAAACGCATAGTAACCGCCGCGGTTGTAGCCACCGGTATTTTGAGCCATCTTGGCTCGAGTGTCGGTTATGTAGTGTTGATTCCATTAGGGGCCATGGTCTTTATGGCTTTCGGTCGCCACCCCATCGCAGGAATCGCGGCGGCTTTTGTAGGAGTATCAGGAGGGTTTGGAGCAAACTTCTTCATTGGATCAATAGACCCTATCCTGGCCGGTCTCTCTGAATCAGCCGCTCGTATCATCGAGCCATCGATAAGCGTGAATCCGGCGGTGAATTTATACTTTATGTTTGCCTCGGCCATAATGGTTACCCTTGTGGGTACTGTGATCACCGAGAAAATCGTCGAGCCCCGCCTGGGATCTTACGAGCATGAAATCGAAGAAATGAAACCGCTCAGTAAAAGAGAAATAAATGGTGTCCGTTGGGCCTTTGTCTCGTTGCTCGTTGTGACAGGATTGTTTCTTTTGATGACGGTCCCTGAAAACGGTGTTTTAAGAGGCGAGGGCTCAGTCCTGAAAGGCCCATTTTTCAAGGGTATCATCACCGCCATGCTCATCGTGTTCTTGGTGCCGGGGTTGGTTTATGGTTTCTACGTCAGGACGATTCGCAACGACAAGCAGCTTATGGAAAAAATCACAACCTCTATGAAAGGTCTTGCTCCATACATTGTGCTTGTGTTCTTCGCATCTCAGTTCGTGTTCTTCTTTAATCGCTCTAATTTGGGGATTATTTTGGCAATTAACGGAGCTGAATTGATAAAAGCCGCCGGACTATCAGGCGCCTCGCTGATGATAATATTTGTTCTCTTCAGCGCAATAATGAATATGTTCCTGGGAAGCGCCTCGGCAAAATGGGCTATCATGGCGCCTGTGTTTGTGCCGATGTTTATGCTCTCAGGATATCATCCGGCTCTCACGCAAGCCGCTTTCCGCATAGGCGACTCTGTAACAAACATTATCACCCCGATGATGAGCTACTTCGCGCTGATACTGACATTTATGGAAAAGTACGATAAAAAAGCGGGCATCGGGACCTTAATCGCCACCATGCTCCCATACAGCATCATACTAACCATAGTCTGGATTATTTTACTGGCGCTCTGGTATGTCCTGGGGTTACCGCTTGGTCCGGGAGGTCCTCTTCATTTCTAAACAGGATCTCATTAAGATCCGGACAAACATGCTCGCATTGCAGCAAACCGTCCTTCCGGAAACTACCCGCCTGGACAAGAAGGATGGGCGAGTGGAATGGTGAGGATAAAATTCATCCCCATCTTGGCGTCTCTTTCAGAAACCCTCGGGCCGGCCTCCAGGGTTCCGCCCAACGCTCGAGCTATGAAAACCGCTATGGGAAGGCCAAGGCCGGGACCGTCCCCTCCTCTTTCGGGTCGCGCGCCGGCAAGCTTCACAAAAGGCTTGAAGATATGCTCCAAATATTCGGGCTGAACTCCCGGGCCACTGTCCAAAACAGAGATGCTCACCATTTGGCCGCCCTGCTTTTCTACCCTCTCAGGTTCGTCGTGACGAACACACATCTCCACCGTCACATCACTCCCATAAGATGAGAACTCCACAGCGTTTTCCACCAAAAGAATCAACGCCCTCTCCAGAAGCTTGCGATCCTGAATAAGAGTTTCCTCTTGCCACCCTGTCGCTCTAAACACCAGGTTCATATTTTTTTCAGACAACTTTGTTTTAAGCTTTTCTCGAATCTCATCAATCAGTAAAACCGGTGTTATAGCTTCAGGATGTTGTTCCAAGTCACCCCGCTCTAATCTGGCGAGCTCCAATACCCTCTCATTTAAATGCTTGAGTCGAGCCACTGAACGAGTCATGGCTTTAAGGCAACGTTTTTGTAATGGATTATACTCTTCTACCCCTTGAGACTCCATCAGCTCGAGATGACCCGACAACGGTGTCAATGGACCGGAAATCTCGTGTGTCAGTCCTCGTACAAAATCTCTCAGCCAATGCAGTGAAGTCATCTCAGGTTTGTTGGTTTTCTCCTTTGAAACAGATCGCTCGACATAACCGTCGTGCTCGTCATCACGCCCGTTGAGCTCTCCTTTTTCGTCTTCCTGCTGAATCGATGAAGACTCTGATTCATGATTCATAATGAAACTCCTTCGCTCCTAATTATTGGATAAAGAGCAAAGTTTTAACCCAGATTATTTCTCTACTTGTGCCATGCCGCATTCAATGAGCAGATACAAAATCTGCCCCATGGCGGTGGGATCTCGGATTGCATCATCCGAAACCAGAATCTCCGACACCGTCCGCTCACCATCCAGGGAATCATATACCTGCCGAGGCAGACCGTCCACACGAAATACCTCAGGTGGAGCGGGCGGGGGAGAGACCTTCATGGGACGCTTGTGGATCAACGGAGCCAGCCGCCGAATCAACAGTTTGTCTTCCATGGATTTCACCCCCGCTTCAATCAACTCGAAAGCATCCAACCCAAGCGGCACGGCGTCCTTTTGGCAAATCCGCCCACGATAATAACGGTAGGTTCCCGTCTCCCATGTGAAAGCCTGAAAAACTTTATGCCGCACCTGAGTTGTCAAAAGTCTCAACATCTGCATCGGTCTGAGAACCTTCAAAACCACAAGCGTCTCACCCAACTTTCCCTTGTACCTGGGCAATATGGCGAGAGCTTTCTCCAACTCTTCCCGTGTTATAACCTTCCTGGCCAAAAGATATTGGCCGAAAAGTTCATCAGGGCGATTCGATGCAATGAAATACGGATCACCTTCTTGAAGAAAAACTTCTTTCACCTCTTCGCCCCGCCTCAACAAGAGCAACCCTGTCTCCATATCAACAGCCAGGGTAAACAAAATCGAAAACAAGCTCTCTTCCTCCAGATCCCCTTCAAAATCAGCCTTCGGCAAAGAAGTAACAGAGCTTGTCGTAAGATGAGCCTTTGCCGCTTGTTCAGGAGGCGTGGCTTGTGAAGACTCACCATCTTCCATTTTCTCTTCAGGGATAGGCTCCAGACTTTTGGGAGCCATGAACTGAGAGACCTCATCCATCGCTCCATCTTCGGCGGGCGTCGCCATCCATACCGACTCCTTACCGGATAATCGTGCAATAG
>JAABSF010000328.1 GCA_011390535.1 Deltaproteobacteria bacterium
AACAGAACCGTGAGCGATCCTCAGGTATTGTTGGATGTGCAGTCTCTAAGCTTCGGTTATTCGGAGAAAGACGTAATAAATAATCTGTCTCTCAGGATTAGTGAGGGAGAAATTGTCGCTGTCGCCGGCCCTAATGGGTCTGGTAAATCCACCTTATTGAAGCTCATCTGCGGTCTTCTTGTGCCGGATGAAGGAGAGATTTGTATTGGCACAGAGATTCTGGGGGAACTCTCTCATAAAGCTCTTGCCGAAAAAGTCGCCTATGTTCCTCAACAATTTCATCTCCAAGCTCCTTTTACTGTTTATGAAGTAGTGATGACCGGCCGTCACCCACATGTTCCAATGCTGGCCTTTGAGACTTCTCACGACAAAGAAATGGTCCACCGGGTTTTGGAACAGTCCGGTTTGAGCGACATGGCCGATAGGGTTTTCCAGACATTGTCGGGTGGAGAACAGCAACGGGTATGTATCGCAGCAGCGCTTGTGCAAGAGCCGCGATTGCTGATTTTAGATGAGCCAACAGGCGGACAGGACCCTGCTAATGCTCTGGTTTTGATGAAGCGCCTGCATCAACTTGCAAGAGATACCGGAACAGCCGTCATAGCCGCCATGCATGATCTGAATTTGGCAAGCTATTGGTTTCCCAGAATATTGCTTTTAAAAGATGGCAAAATTTACAAAGATGGAAAGCCCGGCGAGGTGCTCGTGGAATCTAATCTCAGCAAGGTATATTCCGCTGGGTTAAGAGTTATTAACGTCGAAGGAGCGGCAACAGTTCTTCCAAAGCCGCCCTCGGAGATACACACAGGTTAAGGAGCCCAAGATATCCAGGATGAAGGGACATGAGATGCGCAAACGTTTTATCCTTACTTGCCTGTGGAGTGCTGCGGTTCTTTTGATGATAATCATCGCCGCCCCCTTTATAGGTCCGCATTCTGTGTCTCTTGGAAAGGCGCTGTCGGACACCGCCTCAGTAGATGCCCGAGTTATTTTTTGGATTCGCACGCCTAGGGTGCTAATGGCCGCATTGGCAGGAGGAACACTTGCTGTATCAGGAGTGGCTTTTCAAGCTCTTTTGAGAAACCCCCTGGCTGAACCCTTTACCCTGGGAGTCTCCTCAGGCGCATCTTTGGGTGCTGTCCTGGCCATCTTGACAGGTGCTGATGTATTATTCCTTGGGTTCTCTGCAGTTCCGCTTTTTGCTTTTGCCGGGGCTCTTCTGGCTGTCTTCATTGTTTATATTCTGGCGCGGGGCAACAATATAAAACGAGGAAAGAAAAGTAAAAAAAGCAGCCGTTCCAGAGTTTATAAAGGTTTGACCAACTCAAAAGCTTTACCAACTTCTACTCTTCTGCTTGCCGGCGTCTGTCTCGCGTTTACTTTTCACTCCTTGATTCTTCTGGCCCATTACTTAGCTGATTACGGCAACAGCTACCGCATGCTTCGCTGGCTTATGGGTGGCTTGGATATCACCAGCATGAAGAGTATTTTGCAGGTTTTTCCATTTTCAGTAGCCGGACTTGCATTTATTGGAGTGATGAGCCGTTCTTTCAACGTATTGTCGGGAGGAGAAGAGGTAGCGCAAAGCAGAGGAATCAATGTTAGGCAGTTGCAGAAATATACATATTTCTCAGCTTCCCTCTCCACCGCCGCGGTAGTAACAGCGGTGGGCCCGGTGGGTTTTGTGGGACTCATGGTGCCGCATGTGACTCGTAGACTTGTAGGGCCTGATCACAGGTTACTTATACCGGCTTCATTCGGTTTGGGTGGAGTTTTTTTAGTCGTTTGTGATACAATGGGCCGTACATTGTTGGCGCCCACCGAGCTGCCGGTCGGCGTAGTTACGGCTTTGGTCGGTGGCCCCTTTGCCATCATATTGATATTGAAATCCAGAAGAACTCTTTGATATGAAACTCAACCCTTATCAACTGGAAGAATTATTTTTGTTAAATGTCTAATAATACGGAACAAAGTCAAAAGAACACGAAAATAGGAGCTGCAAAAAAGACTTACCTTGGTTTTCGTATAGCTTTTTCACTATTTATTTTTCTGGCGTTGGGTGTTTTCAGTTACTGGTACGCCGTTGTGCCCTATGATCCTAAACAGGACGTGAGATCTCTATCAACAGATAAGACCGCTCGAGCTGTACCGGAAGAGCAGACCCGCAGCGAAAAAAACACTCTGAGATATCCGACTCTAGACACCCCCCAAAAGGCGGCAAGCGATGATTCATCTCCTGACTCAACGGATTCGCAGGACCCCACCCCAATAATCTCCACTGAGGGCAATAAAGACGGGCAAGTCGGAAAACAAAAGAAAGAAATCGACTTGTTTCATTTTCTCCCGGGCGACTCCCTTGTGTACGCATACTTGCAACTTGAAAAGTTAAAAAAAATAGGATGGTTGAGACCCATTCTTGAAGGGAAGCAGTCTCCATGGATTGAAGAAACAGCTTCATCTTTTGGGGTTTCCCTGACAAAAACAAAGCGTCTCGCCGTGGCCATGGATGTTCGTTCATCATTGAACATCGGCGTTCACAAGCTGAGCGGGGCCTTAAGGAGCTGGAAAAAATCTCTAAAGAGGCCCTTGAGTATATCAGCGGAGACCAAATGCGGACGGCAAGAAGCCCTTGGCCTGTTTCGGAAATCAGGGTCGCTTACAGCCACAATAATTTTGGGGCATCGGGTTTACCAGAAAGATCCTGGTTTTTTTATGACACTGCCGGGTGAAGGCCTTCTTTTGTCAACATATCGGAGACCCATGACAAATTTATTGGGTTTGTTGGTCGGGCGCACTAATGCCTCTGCCGCCTCAACAGAGAGTATCACCTTAATAAAAAAAATGCTTGAAGATGCACCACATGAACCCATATTCGGAATAGTCTCTCATCCCAAAAATTTAAAAAAATCCAACCTGAGAGTGCCGGGTGGAGGCATAATACAAGTTGCAGGGCTCACCGTGTCCCGTAAGGGTTCGGACCTATGGTTGCGCTGGCTCATTCAGCTCGACACGCCCAGAAACGCAGAGCGTTTCTCCAAGCGGGCACGCCGCCTTCTAGAAGGCTTTCGAAAACAATATTGGACTAGAAAGACAGGTCTACACAGAGCCATACAAGACATCGTCTTCACGACAACCGAAGCGGAAGTAGTCACCGAATTGGAGCTGAAGAGCACTGTATGCCGGGAAATGCTGAAGCACTTTACAGGTCAATGATTCCGATCCCTGCGCAGACAATTAAATGACTTTGTAGTCTATGATGACTTCGGATATGTTTATCCTGTTTTTTTCATCAAAAGTTTTCTTAGCGCTTAGACGAAAAGTTGTTCATCCGTTTTCAGGGATAGGAACATATCAAATATGTGCATGAATTATATTTTGACACTAAAAGAATTAAGGGCACTTAAATGTTAAACAAGCAGAATTGCAAAAACGGCGCCGGGTTCATATTGTCTATGTTTTCTTCCATAGCGTTTATTATTATGGCAGGAATCGGTGGCTGCGGCGACGACTCGCAGGGAAATGGAACCGATTGCGAACCAGGTGAGAAGCGTTGTGAGGGAACCGGAGTTGTCACCTGTCTCCAAGATGGCAGCGGCTGGAGTGCTCCCAAGTATTGCGACACTTCAGAGACATGCCTGGAAGGCATGTGCGTTCCTTTGTTTTGTGATCCGGGAGAAACAATTTGCGCGGGAACCACGCTCCTGACGTGCAAGGAAGACGGGGCATCCTGGGAAGTAGAAGATTGCCCGGAAGGATGGGTATGTTTTTTGGGAAGCTGCAGGGAATGCGTGGAAGACAAAGGGTGCGGAGAAAACGAAGAGTGCTTCGACGGCGTTTGTGGGCCTTCGGCGCTGAAGATCACAACAGAAAGCGTCCCCGACGGCATGGTAGGTGAGCTATACGAAACTCAGCTCGAGACAAACCTCCAAATTCAAACAGGGATGTGGTCTCTTGAAACAGGAGAGTTGCCGCCTGGACTCGATCTCTCCCAAAACGGCACCATCGCCGGAACACCTGAAGAAACGGGAGAATATTCGTTCGATGTAAGCTTTGACGGTGGAGACCACGGGACAGCCGAGGCGTCATACACTATTGTCATACATGCCGAGGGTCTGGTGATTGTCACCGATTCATTGCCTGTAGGACTCCAAGGTTTTGAATACGAAGCAGATTTAGAGGCGCTCGGAGGACTCTCTCCTTATGGCTGGATGATATCCGAAGGCGCTCTGCCGGACGGACTTTTTCTC
>JAABSF010000329.1 GCA_011390535.1 Deltaproteobacteria bacterium
CTGTGTGTGAAAGTGGGCGGATATTGCCACCTATAGAGGACAGAGATAATTTCTATATGAGAGCCGCATTGGCGCAAGCCCGTAAGGGGTTGGGTAGAACAAGTCCTAATCCTAGTGTAGGTGCGGTGATCGTAAAAGAGAGCAGAATTTTAGCTCGCGCCTATCACCATAAGGCGGGTGATGACCACGCTGAGGCCGCTGCATTAAAGAAAGCAGGAGGGGAGGCGAGTGGGGCGACTATGTATGTCACCCTTGAACCGTGTGATCATTTCGGACGAACTCCTCCCTGCACCGGTGCAATATTGAAGTCATCTATAAAAAGGGTGGTCATTGGGTGTAAAGATCCGAATCCATTGGTGTCAGGCCGTGGAATAGATCGGCTGAAAAAAGCGGGGATTGAGGTTAAGACCGGTGTTTTGGAGTCTCGGTGTAAACGGATTATAGAGGCCTTTTCTACCGCCGTAACAAAAAACAGAGCCCATGTGACCTTAAAGGCAGCGGTAACTCTGGATGGTAAAATCGCTACAAGAACCGGCCATAGCCGATGGATAAGCGGAGAGGAATCAAGACGGTTTTCGCATGGTTTAAGAAACCGTATTGATTCTATTTTGGTTGGTGCAGGCACTGTCCGAAAAGATGATCCTTCCTTGACCTGTCGACTGGTGAGAGGGAGAGATCCGGCACGGATCATCCTTAGTAATGACCTGAATATTTCTCCCGAGTCGAAGGTTTTTCACGCGGCGGAGCGAAAAACACGACCGGCTGTGATCGTAGCTACCCCCATCCAAATAAACGAAGTCGAATCATCAGCTTGTGTGAGGCCGGTGGGTGTCTCTGTTGTACAACCTGAGCTGGTGGAGAGAGCGGAGGCACTGAGATCGGTTGGTGCTGAGATATGGTCTCTCCCTTCTGTTGGTGGAAGAGTTATGGTGAAAGCGCTTTTGGAGCGGTTGGCGGGTGTCGGAATGAACAGCGTGTTGGTTGAAGGTGGTGCCGGTATAAATGGTGCTTTTTTACATGAAGGGTTGTGCGACAGGGTTGTTTTTTTAGTGGCCCCAAAAATTCTCGGAGGTGGAGAATCGCTTTCGGTGGTTGGTTGCCCGAGTCCGGCTACTATGGCGGGGGCGATCGTTCTGAAGGAGGTTGAGACAAAGCGATTTGGTGACGACATGATGATATCCGGTATTCCGGATTTTTCAGGGTGCGGCGTGGGTGATGATCGAGTAAGGCGTTGAGGAGGTGCTCATGTTTACAGGTTTGATACAGGACGTAGGAGCAGTGGAAGCTGTCACAAGGAGAGATGAATTTGCGATTTTAAGAGTCTCGAGCGAGCTGGTCGATGAAACTTTGAAGCCGGGAGATAGCCTCGCCGTCAATGGTGCTTGTCTGACAGCGGTTAAAGTGAGGGTTGGGTCCGTCAATCTCGAGGCGGTTTCGGAGACGTTGAACAGGACGAATCTAGGAATGCTGCAGTCTGGCAATAAGGTCAATTTAGAGAGACCCTTGAGGTTGGGAGACAGGCTTGACGGGCACTGGGTTTTAGGACATGTCGATACAGTGGTGGCTGTTCACTCAATAAAAGAGATTGGGCCTTCACGAATAATAAGATTAAACACTGCCGAAAAGTGGTTGCGTTACATAGTAGAAAAAGGATCCGTTGCTTTGGATGGTGTCAGCTTGACTGTTGCATCGGTTGATGAGACTGGTTTTTCTGTGAGCCTTATCCCTCACACTTTGAAGCGTTGCACAATCGGAGAGAAGAAAATCGGTGATGGACTTAACTTGGAGACTGATATATTAGCGAAGCACTTGGAGAAATATGTATCCTCCTTTTCGTCGATTAAAAGAGGAGATAGTGGAGGTAAAGGGCTTGATGAGGCTCTTCTCCGCAAATATGGGTTTTCATGAGCGGGAAGTATAAATGAGTTTGGAAGAATCAGTTGGAAAAGTAGAGCGAGCCTTAGATGTCATTGCCCAAGGTGGGATGGTGATCCTGGTGGATGATGAAGATCGTGAGAATGAGGGTGACCTCTGTTTGGCCGCCGAAAAAGTTACTCCGGAGGCGATAAACTTCATGGCTACGCACGGCCGTGGGTTGATCTGTTTGAGCCTCGCCCCTGATATATGCGCGCAGTTGGAGCTTCCCTTGATGGCGGCTCGTAATACAAGCCCCTTTGGTACAGCTTTTACTGTCTCCATTGAAGCCCGCCACGGGGTTACAACGGGGATAAGCGCCGCTGATCGTGCCACAACGATAAAAACAGCTGTCGCATCGGATGCTTCTCCTGGCGATTTGGTAACACCTGGGCATGTGTTCCCATTGAGAGCCGAGCAGGGCGGTGTTCTAGTGAGAACGGGCCAGACAGAGGGGTCGGTTGATCTTGCACGTTTTGCAGGATGCCGGCCGGCTGGTGTTATTTGTGAGGTGATGAAAGATGACGGAACCATGGCCAGGTTACCAGAGTTGGAGAAGTTCGCGGATGAGCATGGTTTGATGATCCTGAGTATCGCGGATCTTATTTGTTTTAGAACCCAGAAAGAGATGCTTGTGGAAAAAGTGGCTACCGGGCCTTATCTCCCTGGGTTTGACCAAATCTCAAGTGAGTTTGAGGCGGTCATTTACAAAACAAAAGTAGGTAATACAGAGTTTATGGCCCTCAAGTTGGGAGAATGGGGTGAAGAAGAGGCTGTTCCTGTGCGTGTGCATTCGGCCTGCATCGGGGATGTTTTTAACTCTCAGAGATGCGACTGTGGGCAGCTTTTGAGAAAATCGCTTCAAATAATCCATCGAGAGGGTAAAGGTGTTCTCCTCTACGTTCTTCCTCACGAAACTCGGCTGGCTTCGCAATTCAAAGGCCATGTTCTGCATGAACCGGAAAGCTCGGAGCAGGAGGAAGGGGAGTGTTCTATGGACTGGCGGGTTCCTCTCAGGGGCTTTGGGTTGGGCGCACAGGTCTTAAGGGATCTTGGAGTTCGGAAGCTTCGCCTCTTGACGAACAATCCTAAGAGGATTTTCGGGCTCTCCGGTTTCGGGCTCTCAGTAACTGAACGTATACCGGTACCAGTAGACGAACATCGGCATAACATAACATTTATAGATCAGAAGAGAAAAAGAGGAGAACACGAGTAGACCTGAGAGGGGATTCTCTGAATACAAGAGGTGGATAATGATTAGAACAGTTGAAGGAAAATTGGACGCAAAGGGGAAGAGCTTTGCCCTGATAGTTTCGCGTTTCAACAGTTTCATAACAGAGAGGCTGCTTGAAGGAGCAATGGACGCGCTGATACGTTCCGGGGCCCAAAAGGAGAATTTGACGGTTGTTCGAACTCCAGGGAGCTTTGAAATTCCCAGCGTAGCCAGGCGAGTGGTCAACTGTGGCAGCTACGACGCCGTGATTTGTTTAGGAGCCGTGATAAGGGGTTCTACCCCTCATTTTGATTATGTTGCGGCGGAGGTCTCCAAAGGCGTTGCTGCGTTATCAATGGAAGCGGATCTACCCGTTCTTTTTGGTGTCATAACAACCGATACAATTGAGCAGGCTGTAGAGCGGGCGGGAACAAAGGCAGGCAATAAGGGTTATGATGCTGCTATGGCGGCGATAGAGTTGGCGAATTTGTACGAACAGCTTGTTTCAGAGAAGTGATCTGCGAATAATGGGAGCAAGAAGACGGGCACGTATCCGAGTTCTAAGGATGCTGTATTCTTTACAGGCGGGAGGCGGTTATGTCGAATCGATGAATGATATTCGCCAAGCGCTTGATTTATTGGATCTTCATTTTCCCTTAGAAGGATTCAATGAAAGCGAGATTTTAGGCGACATTGCCTTTGCGAATAAGTTGGCGCTCGGGGTTGTGCAAAAAACTCATGAGATGGATGAGTTGATCGAGTCTACTGGTGCGAAATGGAAGACCTCACGTATGGACTACATTGATCTCTGTTTGTTGCGGATGGGAGCTTTTGAGTTGTGTCACATTGAAGGTGTTCCTCCGGCGGTTACCATCAATGAAGCGGTCGAGTTAGCATCAGAATACGGAAGTGGCCGTTCAGCTTCTTTTGTAAATGGTATTTTGGATGAAGTGAAGAGAATGGGCTGCCGGAGATCCACGTAAGAATTGAGTTTTGGGGGTAGTAGGGTGGGGCTGTGTCTTATCCAAGCATACCGGAAACGCCTCAAAAATGTTCTTTCCTTGTTGTTTAACCTGTTGTTTTTATTGAAAAAATAACTGTTTGGACATCT
>JAABSF010000330.1 GCA_011390535.1 Deltaproteobacteria bacterium
ACATGGGATTGGTTTAGATGGCGGCGAGTCTCCGGAGTGCGTAGTTCCGGATAGTCCCGAAAGAATACGAGCTGAGAAGAAGAAGTTGTGGGGTGCGGCGGGAAAGAGCGTATCTCATGACGGGTTGGTTGCCTACTATGTAGGGAGGCCTTTAGGCAGGGTTTTTAGTAAACTATTGGTTTACACCTCTGTTTCACCCAATATGGTGACGGTTGCCGGCATGTTTGTTGGTCTGGCGGGGGCCGTGGTGGCTGGGACCGGGACGTATGTGGGTTTTGTTTTGGGTGCGTTTCTCTATTGGTTTGGTATGGTGGTGGACTGCATAGATGGTGATTTGGCCAGGGTGAAGCTTTGTGGATCCAGGCTGGGACAGTGGCTTGATACAATTGCTGATGATGTCTCCACATGCAGTATCACCGTGGGTTTTGGTGTAGGGCTGTATTTTCAGACAGGGCATGTTGGGGTTTTAATTGCGGGGGTCCTGGGAGGGTTGTCCATAGTCTATGCAGCGACGCACATTTATCGGGGCTTGGTTAAGATGGAGCTGCCGATTGACACCGCCGCTTATCCCTGGTTCTTTCTGGGTGATGGTGGTGTGGTGAAAGAAGATGACTCCTCTGAAGGCGACTTGAGGTGGTTGACTTATCTGGTAAGGCGGGATTTTTCATCCGCCGTATATGTTGTCTTGAGCTTGTTCGGGCTGGCGTTTGTTGCCTTCGGGATCATGGTTGTGGGTGCTCTGGTGACCGCCTCGCTTGCGCTCATCGACACGTTAATGAAACGGAGATCCGTTAGTTGAATTTAGGGCTGAATTGAGGTTGAACTGAGGTTGAACCGAGGTTGAACCGAGGTTGAATGTCGAAAAAATGCTGAATAACCGGGAGCAAAATATGAGTGAGATTTTTGGAAAACATGAGCGAACTTGCAGTTGCGGTTCATTGCGGTCATCAAATGTTGGTGAAGATGTGGTGTTGATGGGCTGGGTACACAATATCCGGGATCTTGGCAGAGCCGGCTTGTTCGTGTTGTTGAGAGATCGAGAGGGGATAACTCAGGTGCTCTTTCAAAAGGAGCTTGGTGAAGAAGCTTTTACTACTGCCTCCGGGCTCGCGTCTGAGTATTGCATAGCTGTGCGAGGAGAGGTTGTTTCAAGAGGTGAAAAGAACACCAATGACGAGATGGCTACCGGCGCTGTTGAGGTACATTGCCGTGAGATAGAGGTCCTCTCTGAGTCGGCGACGCCGCCCTTTGCCATTAAAGCGCACACTGAAGCGAAAGAAGAGCTGCGGCTCAAGTATCGTTATCTGGATCTGCGCAAACCGGACTTTTTAAAGAATTTTCTTAAGAGATCCAGTGTCTCTCGCAGCGTTCGAGACTACATGGCCGGGCGCGGCTTTTTAGAGGTGGAGACCCCCTTTTTGGTAAAATATACTCCCGGAGGATCCCGAAATTTCATTGTCCCTGCCAGGCTTCGCCCGGGGCGGTTTTATGCGCTGGCCGAGTCGCCGCAAATCTTTAAGCAGCTTTTGATGATTGCGGGTTTTGATAAGTATTTTCAGATTGTAAGGTGTTTTCGAGATGAAGATCCAAGGCAAGATCGACAGGTTGAATTTACTCAGATTGATATCGAGATGAGCTTTGCCCTGGAAGAGGATATCTATAGGGAATTCGAGGGGCTTGTGGCCCAGGTCTGGAGAGATGTAGAAGGCGTTGAACTCTCCTTGCCTCTACCAAGGATCACCTATGATGAGGCCATGGAGAGGTATGGGTCCGACAAGCCCGATCTTCGTTTTGATCTCCACCATAATGTTATAACGGAGCTATGTAAGGGGTGTGGGTTTCGGGTTTTTGAAAAATGTGCAGAGGTCGGAGAGCTCATAAAGGCTATCAGGGTGCCGGCCGGTGCTGAAAGGCTCTCCAGAAAGAACCTGGATGAGCTTACCAAGTTTGTGCAGCGTGAAGAGGTGGGGCCTGTCGGTGGATTAGCGTGGGGAAAGTTAAATAAGGACGGTAAGTGGTCCGGTGCCTTCACAAAAGCCATGAAGGATGAAGCTCTCGCGGAGATTAGCAGGTTTTGCGAGGTAGAGGCAGGGGATGCACTATTGGTGTTGGCCGGACCCGCCAGAAAGGTCAACAAGGCGGGTGACGCCTTAAGAAGGCGTTTAGCGGTGGATCTTGGGCTGATCTCCCAGAGCGACAAAGACTGGGCGTTTTGCTGGATAACGGAGTTTCCCCTCTTTGAATGGAGCGAGGAAGGTGAAACATGGGTATCAAGCCATCACCCCTTTACCATGCCCAGAGATGAAGATATGAAATACCTCCAATCCGATCCGGGGAGGGTGAAGGCGCGGGCGTATGATTTGGTTCTGAACGGAAGCGAAATAGCCGGGGGCTCACTGCGAATCCATCGACCGGAGCTCCAAAGAGAAGTATTGAGAGCTCTCGGGATCTCCGACGAGGAGGCGAACGAGAAATTCGGATTCCTCATGGAGGCTTTCCGATACGGTGCGCCGCCTCATGGCGGGATCGCAGCCGGTCTGGATAGAATAATCATGATCCTGTGCTCCACTGATTCCATCCGCGACGTGATCCCCTTTCCGAAGACCATTACCGGAGTGGATCTAATGACCGGCGCGCCGGGAGAAGTCTCCAAAGAGCAGATGGCGGAAGTAAAGATAAAATCCATTGCGGAAAACGACGACGCAAAGGGAACTTGACGCACCGGTCGGCATCTGCGGTCGGAGAAGATGAGAAAAAACCAAGTAAGGGCTGAAAAGATTGATTTGACGTGAGGACTTTTTCAATCCGATAATGGAGAGGGACTCAACACGGAGAATTTGTAATGAAATACAGATTCCACCATCAATTAACGAGGAAATCGTCGAGGTTGTCATATGACTGTTCTTCCCCGGATCTCGGGCAGGAAAGTCGTCGCCGTTCTGGTTAAGCTTGGTTAGGAAAAGGATCGCCGGAAAGGTAGCCACATAGTTCTCAGACAGGTGGCGTATCCTCATCGCCGCCTGGTGGTTCCAGATCACAAGGAGATCGCAAAGGGGACCCTTCGCGCAATTATCAAACAGGCCGGGTTGACTGTTGAAGAGTTCGTTGAACTGGTGAAATAGGGGCATTGCCACTGTTGTCTTTCTTGATAATAGACCCTTCAAAAAAACCGAGCCGAAGATGTTTTGTTTTATGATTTCAGGGCAAAAGGGTTTATGTGGGTTGAGTGAATCGGCCCGGCTTGAACCTGAGAGACGATGTACGTTCCGCCTTTTTTACAAATTGACAAAAGAAACTTCAATTTGTAAGCTACTTGTATGATCACAAGACAGATTGAAGCTGCTTTGAAGAAGATGGCGGGTCAATTCAAGGCCATCGCGATCACCGGTCCGCGCCAGTCCGGCAAGACGACCTTGGCGCAGATGGCATTTCCTCAAAAACCCTTTGTATCATTGGAAGCTTTGGATGAACGGGAGCGGGCGGAAACCGACCCCCGGTTGTTTCTGAGTCGATTTCCGGAAGGTTGCATCCTGGACGAAGCCCAGCGAGCGCCACAACTATTTTCCTATCTTCAATTGGAGTTAGACAAGAGCCGCAGCCCGGGGAAGTACATTCTGACGGGATCACAACAGTTCGGTATGATGGAAAAAATCACCCAAAGCCTGGCAGGTCGTGTAGCTGTGTTGACGCTGCTTCCGTTCTCAATGTCGGAGTTGAAGGACGGGCAATACCTCCGGAATGAATTGGATAATGTTCTTTGGTCTGGTTCATACCCCGCCGTTTTCGATCAAGGAATCGATCCCAAGTGGTGGCTGGACTCTTACATCACGACTTATGTGGAGCGGGATGTTCGGCAGATAGTCAGCGTTCAAGACGCAGCGGTTTTTCAGCGTTTCTTGTCTTTGTGTGCCGGAAATGTGGGGCAACTGTTCAATGCAAGTCGTATTGGAAGGGATTGCAGCTTGAGCCACAGCACAGTAAATAAATGGATATCCATTTTAGAGGCATCGTATGTGGCCTACAGGCTTTCACCTCATCATGCTAATTTCAGGAAAAGATTGGTAAAGACTCCAAAGCTATATTTCTACGACACAGGTCTGGTTGTTCGTTTGCTTGGCATTGAATCAGCCCATCAGATCACGACCCACCCATTAAGAGGAAACCTTTTTGAAAATTGGGTCATCGGTGAGCTTTTAAAAAACCGTTTCAACCGTGCTGAGAGAAATA
>JAABSF010000003.1 GCA_011390535.1 Deltaproteobacteria bacterium
TCATTTATTTGCTCGACCATCTTCAGTTAAAGATGCGCTTGCCTTGGCGGTTTTAGGGTTGCTTTCGTGGCACCCTGGATGGATCCAGAGCCCGGGATTTCAGTTGTCTTTTGTGACTGTAGCCTGTTTGTGTGTGGGGGGGGAGATCTTTTCCTCTTCAAAAAAGGAAGATCTTTTGTTTCAAGGACAGCATAACTTTTGGAAAAAGTTTGTCCTTGTTTTTACAAACCTTTTATGGGTTTCAATTGTAGCGGGATTTGCGACGATAGGTTTAGTGGCGTTTCATTTTGGGCGAGTCAGTTTTTGGGGGCTGTTGGTTAATCTTGTAGCTGTACCGGTTGTTTGTTGGGTGGTTCTGCCGCTGGCCTTTGGTTCCGTGGTAGCTGGTTTGTTTTGGCCCGGCTTGGGTAACGTAGCCCTTTCATTTGCAGCCACTTTAGCTTTTTTATGTGTCGATATGTTTGAGTGGATGGCAGCTTTCATGGCCATTTCCCATATCTACGGAGAAATTCGCCATTATCAGGTTGTTTTTTACTACCTAACAATTTCATTTTTAGCTCTATGGAAACACCCCTCAACATCTTGGCGGATAGGTTTCTGGGGTGCAGCAGTATCTGCTGTTTGTTTGTTTTTGACATTAGTCTTTCCCTTTCAAGGAAAACCGGATGACCCTTCTTTTACATTTATTAATCTTGGGCGCGGAGAGGCGATTTTGGTTGAGTTGCCGTCAGGTCACAACATCTTAGTTGATACGGGTGAAAAGGAAACCGACACATTTGATCCATGTCGACGAATATTGCTCCCTTTATTAAAAAGACGAAAAGTCCGTCGTCTGGATGTTTTGGTTATCTCTCACCCTCATATGGATCACATGGGAGGAGCGACTTGCGTGATGGATGAATTGGAGATCGGAGAGCTTTGGACAAATGGAGAACTGGACCCTGATGGACATATGTCCAAAATTATTCAAAAAGCTCAAAGAAAACAGGTTGTTGTTCGAAGGCCGGAGAAGAGACGTTTTGGAGAGGCTGTATTCTATCCTGTGCATCCCGCTGGGAGGTTATCAGGAAAAATCAGCGCGAACCCTCTTTTGGATGTGAATGACAACTCTCTCGTTTTATTGGTAAAGCATCCGAACGGAAGGGTTTTATTGGCGGGCGACATAGGTGAGAGGGCAGAGATTATTTTGGAAAAACAAAACATTAGAGCAGACATTCTCAAGGTGCCGCATCATGGCTCGCTCAGCTCTTCGCAGGAACAGTTTTTAAGGGCTGTGGCGCCTCAGTACGCAGTTGTCTGTGGAAAAAAACCACCACTTGGCTTTTCCCAGGTTGAAGAACGTTACAAAAAACTGGGAATCAAGCTCTATACTACCTGGCGTGATGGTGTCGTCACTTTTCTCCTGAACCGATCCGGTGTGTTTGTTAAATAGTTCATAGTCTGTTTGGTAAATTAAGCTGTGGGAGGTCGATCGCGAGTCTTAATCGATTTGGAAGAAAAGCCTAAACGTTGAATGATTATCCCAGCCACAATTAAAGGTAGCCCAAGCAAGGTTGAAAGCGCCAGCGCTTCTCCAAGGACGAAGTGAATGAAAACAAGGGACAAAAAAGGAGAAAAAAATATCAGCGTGCTTACCCGGGCTGTGTTTTCGGCGGTTTTCATGGCTTTGAGCCAGAGATAGAAGGCGAGCCCCATTTCAAAAATCCCGATGTATGCTGCTCCCAAAATTCCTTTTATTGAGATCTCTAAGCGGGTATCCATAAACAACATGGCTACAAATACAAAAAAGGTGCCGAACATGAAATTTAAAAAAAGCCCCAAGACCGGGTCTTTTTTATCACGGGTGTTAAAAATCCAATAAAATGCCCATATAATCGTTGAGACTAAAGCCAGCGCTATGCCCCATGGGTCGACAAGAGTGAAGCTTGCCAGAGAAGAGTAGCTTGAAAGTATTAAAACACCGGAATAAGAGACGAGCGCGCCTAAAAGATCTTTCTTGCCAAGTTTCTGGTTCAAAAACGGCACTGATAAAAAGGTCAGAGTCAGTGCCCAAGTGTAGTTAAGAGGTTGGGCAACTTGTGCAGGTAACCTGTCATAAGCTTCAAATAAAATAAGATAATAAAGAAAAGGGTTTAACAGCCCCAGCCACATGCTTTGCAGGAGATCTCTTCCTTTAAGTTTACACAAGAGCCTCAGTTTTTTCTGTGCAGCCAGTAACAAAAGAAGGACCAAACAAGAAACAATTCCCGAAAAGAAAAGCATTGTAGGAGGCGTAGAGTGTCTTAATGTCAACTTAAACGCGGTGGCGACGGTAGACCAAGACAACACGGCTCCCATGCCGAATAGATAAGCCCTGTAATTTCCGGCGCTTTTCATGGATAAAGTCTACATGTTTGTTTGAGTATTGCCACGAATAAGTTTTTTTATCAGATTATCTTTTTAGGCTTTTCGAAGGCAAAAATTAGTAATATTGGTGTCTTGACAGGGTTTGAGGACTGATATAGCTTTCCTCTACTGTTCCGCTTTAATGCGGGCAAAAGAGGAAAATTTAAAATGAAAAAAAGGGCCTGATGGTCCTTTTGTTGAGAAGTGGAGGTATAAAGTTATGGCCGTCAAGCTGAGATTGGCCAGATCCGGCGCCAAGAAAAATCCTTTTTACAGAATCGTTGCCACCGATACGAGAAACCCTCGTGACGGACGGTTTATTGAGAGACTTGGGTACTACGATCCCAAAAGAAAATCATCGGCCGTGAGCATAAAGGTTAATCACGAGAGATTAGATTACTGGCTTTCGGTTGGAGCAACTCCTTCTGAGAGGGTAGCTAAGATAATAAGAACCGCCAAAAAAGAGGCGGAAGCAACGCAATAAAGATAAAAGCTTTGCTGTTTTAAGAGAGCTTTATATCGAATGCGTTTTAGGTGGGGGACATGAGCGATATAGAAGAAGAAAAAGTTCCTGAAATTTCTATGAAGGAACTCATAGAAACCATAGCAAAGGCACTAGTGGATTATCCCGAGGATGTGGAGGTAAAGGAGGTGACAGGGGATCAGACCGCTGTAATTGAGCTTAAAGTAGCCAAAGACGACCTAGGTAAGGTGATAGGCAAGAAAGGTCGGACAGCACAAGCCATGCGTGTGATTTTGGGTGCAGCCTCGACAAAAATCCGTAAGCTGACGGTTCTTCAAATCATCGAATAGATTATACGGACACTGTTTTTAAAAAGTGCCTCAAAAGGGTTTAAGCTCTTTAAATGGTTGATCCGGCGCAGTATCTCATAAAGCATGGAGAGCCTGTATTGTTAAGTCTTCATGATTCAGGGGCTAGTGCCGGGGGGGGCGAGCATTCATTCAGTGCTGTCTATGTGAACATTTAAAACGGAGGGATATACTCTAGAGATACTTCCTTCCGACAGTTGCTCTAATAGAATTGTCTCTTGTTTCAACATTTCTTTTCCAAAAACAATTCATAGCATTATCATTGTAAAAATTTTTGATATTCCTTCTTTTGATTGTTTTGTTGCTTTTATGAGCAAAGAACCTTTAGTAAAAAAGTAAAAAAGAAGAAAAAGCATCAGTAGTGAGCAAATGATGGATATGAAAAATAAACCGGATCGCTCTAAAGACGAAAAAAACAAGGAGACCCTTCTTTTCGGCTACATCACGAAGGAACACGGTCTCAAGGGTGATCTTCGGGTTCGCGCATGTGATGCAGGTTCTAGAAACTTGTTAGACGTCAAAAGGGTAGAATTGGCTTTTGGTGGAAATCAAAGGCTCTATCGTGTGAAAAAGGTTGTGTTTCGTCAGAAGGATTTTTTGTTGTCATTGGAGGGTGTTGATAAAAGAGGCGTGGCTGAGGGTTTTCGCGGAGCGGAGGTCAGAATTTTTAGAGAAGATCTCCCCCCTCTAGAGGAAGATGAATTTTTCTTGGCTGATGCATTGGGAGCTGAGGTGTTTGATGAGCATGGGATGAAGGTGGGAAAGTTGGTCAGGATAGAAGATAATTCATCAGTTCCTTTGTTGGTGATAATAGGTGAAGATGAGGAGCTCCTTCTTCCTGCAAGAGCTCCTTTTATAAGGGACTGGGAAGAAAAGGAAAAGAGATTGCTGGTTTGGATTCCGGAAAATATGCCCAAAACTCCAATAGGATAGACTTGCCGACACATTTCAGGGCTTTCTGTGAAACCCGACTTTACAAATCATCGCAAAAAAGGATTACTAGACCTGCGGTTATTAAGAGCACAAAGGATCAACTTTGAAGATTTCCGTTCTTACACTTTTTCCAGAGATTTTTGATGGCTTTCTAGACGCCGGTTTAATGGGAAGAGCCCGGCGAACAGGGCTTTTAGATGTTGAGCTGGTAAACATCAGAGACTTTGCCTCTGACAAACACAGAACTGTGGATGATACGCCTTATGGAGGAGGCTGCGGGATGATCATGAAACCCGAGCCTTTGAGCCGAGCAGTTAGGAGCACTCAAAAAGCACGAGGTGAGGCTCACCGGGTCTTTTTAACTCCACAGGGATCTTCTTTAAACGTAAAAAAAATAGTGGAGTTGGCGGGCAGAGATCATTTGTTATTTATATGCGGACGTTATGAAGGTGTAGACGAGAGGTTTAGAGAGAGCTTTGTGGATGAAGAGATCTCGTTGGGAGATTTTGTTCTGTCGGGCGGTGAGGTCGCCGCTATGGCCATAATTGAAGGTGTGGGGCGTTTGCTACCGGGCGTTATGGGCAATAAGGATTCGGCTGCTGAAGAATCATTTAGCGAGCCGCTGTTGGAATATCCACAATATACAAGACCAGCTGTTTTTGAGGGACATGAGGTTCCCGGTGTGCTTTTAAATGGAAATCATGCAGAGATCCGCAAGTGGAGGAGGATGAAGGCTGAGGAGAGAACAAAGTTAAGACGCCCTGATATTTATTCGGAATTTTGTGAGAGAACAAAAGCGGAACCCGCAGATTCTGTAAATAGTTTAAAAACGGGCACAAAGGGGATACAAAAAAACCTGTTGACTAATGATGCCTCCAGGACTTACGTTGCGCTGCTACACCATCCTGTCCTTGACAGAAACGGTCAGGTGGTTACAACTGCGCTGACGAATCTGGATCTCCATGATATAGCCCGTGCGGCCAAAACTTTTGGCCTGGCCGGTTATTTTGTGGTAACTCCGATTCAAAAGCAGCGAGAGTTGGCGAGGCGGATAGTCGGGCATTGGGTTGATGGTAAGGGTTGTCTGGCCAACAGCAGGAGGCGCAAAGCGCTGGATCTCGTTAAGGTGAAGGCTGATTTGGGTCAGTTGTTTGACAGCGTGAAAGAAGATCATGGTGTTGAGCCGGTTTTGATTGGGACAACAGCAAATCCAGGTCACCGTCCGGTTGTGTCTGGTTCAGAGTTGTTTAACAGGCCGGAGGTGGTAAAACGCCCGGTTGTGTTGCTGTTTGGGACCGGATGGGGTCTCACCGACGAGATGATAGATCGAGCGGACCTTCTTATGGAGCCCATATTGGGCCCGGGGAGTTATAATCACTTATCTGTGAGAAGCGCCGTTTCGATATACCTTGGGAGATTGTTTTCGAGGAAGCCCTAAAGCAAGATCTCTTTGAGATCTGGGCAAACATGCTCGCAGGGCCGCCCAGGCGGTCATTGTGAGCGCGTTTAGGTCTGCTCTTTGATGCAGGAGGATAGACGAGATGAGTAATTTAAAATCTTTGGTTGAAAAAACGGAACAGAGCGGAACCCACAAAGAGTGGCCCGATTTTCGTTCAGGAGACACTGTTCGTGTCCACTTCCTTATCCGCGAAGGAGAGGGAAAGAAAGCAAAAGAGAGAATACAGGTTTTTGAAGGAGTCGTGATTAGGAGGCGTAACAAAGGATTGCGCAGCACCTTCACGGTTAGAAAGATCTCTTATGGTGTAGGGGTGGAGAGAGTGTTTCCTTATCACTCTCCAAGAATATCTAAGCTGGAAGTTGTCTCTCATGGGATCGTGCGACAAGCCAGGCTTTACTATTTGCGGGAGCGACGCGGGAGAGCGGCCAGAATCAAAACAAGAAGGCCCGGCGCCCGCCGCTGAAGAAGTCCTGCCACTTATGGGTGACGAACGAAGTCCTTCTCTGCGGAGAGCCCGCGGCCGGTGGGCTGAAGATTTGGTCTCAAACTATTTGCAGAGGGTAGGGTATGAGGTCATCTCCCGAAATTATACTTGTCCCGGGGGGGAGCTTGATATAGTTGCAAAGCATGGGGATTTTTTGTGTTTCGTTGAGGTTAGATATCGAAGCTCAATCGATCAAGGGGAGCCGTTGGAAACGGTTCGGTACACCAAACGGTCCCGGTTGCTCTCTGCGGCCAGACACTTTCTCGCTCATCACCCTGAAATAGATCTTATGCGTCAAATTCAACGCTTCGATGTGGTGTCGGTTGTGGGAAAAGACTCTCCGGTTATTACTCTAGTGAAAAATGCGTTCGGGACGAGTGATGGGTGGTAAACATTTTAAGTGCCTCCAGGGTTGAGTATTTCCGAGGGATTCTTTGTCTGTTAAATAAAGAAATCATGTTAAACCGAACAATGGGGATAAAATTCTCAGGATAAAGACAAAAGAGGCGGGATGGATCGGCGGTCAATGTGAGTGTGTTTAATTGCAGTTTGTGGGCTCAGGAACGGGTTTGCCCCGATCGTAAAATGCCGGTGGCTCTGTATCCGGGTCGATGAGAAAATCCTTGCATACACAGATGCAATTTCCTGCAAAGGCTTCCCCCTCGGCTTGCTTGTGGCACACATACTCGGCACATTCCTCGTCGTTTGCTTCCTGTGGGCCGGGGCTGCAGTCAGAGTGCTTTTCGCACTTTTTGGAGCACATTGCTTTTACGGGGTAAACGCAGCGTGTTCCGATTACGTTTCCATCGTCGTCCTCTATATCAGAGGAGATATAGGGTGGTTGACATAAGGGATCTTTTCCATCGGCTGCTTCAGGGTGTAGTTTGAAGGGCCCTTGTTGCAGACAGAGCCGGGCGATACACTCGGGAGCTTCAATGTTAAGAATAGTCACCGAAGGTTGGCCGTAAGTCTCCCTTTTGAATTCCGGGACAGGTTGCCCAACGATACAGTAACGACCCAAGTCATTATCTTCGCAGCCGAGAGAAGCAACGAAAAGTAAACAAAAAACAACAGGAATCATTTTGCGCATAGTTTAGATCCTCACTAGATTGAGATCCTTGAGATCCGATATATAACATTTTTTGCATCTTACCTCTGTGCTGAATTAAGTCAAGCAACATCCCGTTGCTTTTCGATCAAAAAATAGTTTAAGTCACGAAATCATTCAGAGTGCTTTGATTTAGCCCGTTTTTTTTGTGGCGAAAGGGTCTTCTTTGTCGGTTTTCGCCCCTTTTATGGGGCCGATAGCTTGGTTTTAAAGGAAAATATGTTCTTTTCCATTTTGCTTGCGTTGATGCGCTCCTCTCCGTATACTGCTCTGCGTGCTGAAATCTAAGATGACAATCTATAGGAATGTCGACAGGAGAGATTCGACCATGAAAAGGATGGCTCAGTTATTTATCTGGATTGGAGTTTCCTTGTGTGTTTGCTTTACCGCTCATGCCAAGGAAGAAGAAGAGATGACCTTCCAGCCGGAAGAGATCGAACAATCGAAACCCGAGTCCAACGTGATGAAACGGGCGCTGAAATTCTATGAAGCGGGAGATTATTACAGCGCATCAATCTTTTTACAAAAAGTTTTGGCCGGGGAGAGCGATGACAGCGAAGACACAAAAGAGAAAGCTGTCTTTTGGATGGGTAAAACCTTATATCACCTCAGGTTTTATTCAGCATCGCTGAACTACTTCGATAAGTTGGTGGAAAAAGGTCACGCCAGAACATTGATTTGGCTTGCATCTCTTAGTCGAAAGCTTCCGGATTCAACCGGTATTTTGGAGAAGATAGGACACTACGCTGAAAAATCTCCGGCATCTCTGGATGCTGCCGAGTTGGCGCCCGTGAGAATACAGCTCTACTATCTTCTGGGAAGATTTTACTATAATCGAGGGGATGAAGAGAGCTTAAAAAAAGCTCTCGATTTCTTCCAGAGGGTTCCTGAAAAAGATAAGTTTTTTCCAAGGGCAAAGCTTTTTGAAGGAATTACTTATGTGCGCATGAATAATCCATTGCAAGGGTCAAGATCTTTCCGGAGAATTCTTGCATGGACAAAGGCGAACAAGGGCAAAATGGGGGCCAAGAATTTTGATGAGTTGGCACGGCTTCAACTGGCAAGAGTTTTCTATCAAGCAGGGACTGTGGCTCTCCGGCTGGCGTGGCAAAAAAGAGATAAGAAGCTTTTTCAGACGGCATTGAACCAGTTTCAGCTCTCCATCAAATATTACGAAACCATACCAATCAGCTCTTTGAACTGGCTGCAGTCCCTTTTCGAGGAGAGCTGGGCATTTTTCATGCTTGACGCCGAAATCCGAAAGATCTTTTTGAAAGATTATCAGGGGTTCCAAAAAGCGTTGGGAAACATTCACACAATCAACGCTCCGTTTTTTGAAGACTATTTCTTCTTGGGCAAGCCGGAGTCGATGATTCTTCGTGCTGTTATTTACTACAAAAACTGTCGATGGGATCGAGCTAAGGAAACCCTTAATGAGTTTAACGGTGAATATCCCGAGATTATGAAAAACCTGGGAGAGATCATCAAGCGGCATCCGGATAACAATGATTACTTTGAATTTGCACAGAAAATGATGAAGGGGAAGTCAAACGTCTCCGAAAATATGGCGCGATTGACCAGGTCAGTATTAACCGACCGAACATTGTTACGACATTTTAAGTATGTCGAAGAGCTGGATCGCGAGCTTAACCAGGTAGAAGAGGCCGAGCCTGCATGGAAGTCTACGGCCGTAGCCGGAGAGATTCTCCAGGATCTTTCGCTCCAAAAATCTTTGGCGACAGGTAAAGCCGGTGAAATGGCGAGAGCCAGATTGACTCGTCTGAGAAACAATCTTTCAACACTTGTAGGAAAAGGGACTGATATAGAGTTCGAGATCTTGGAAGCAGAGAAAGGGCGGCTTCAAGCACAAGCTCGTCGAGAGGTTATAAGCACAAAAGTTAAGGTCGAGGAACCGAAGGTCGACGATGAACATGTGGTCTGGCCGTTTAAGGGTGCTTATTGGAAGGATGAGCTGGGCTATTTCCGGTTCGTTGTAAGAAATGCCTGTTCAGTTGAAAAGTAGATCCAATATAAAGGTCTTCGCGGGGGTCCAATATCAGAACAGTGGTTTTTTTCGCGGAGAGAAATTTGAAGAATATTTGCCTTTGCAAGAGAGAGGTCAAAGGATGAAGCGTTGGAAATTTATGATGGTTGCTACGGCAACAGTGTTTTGTTTTGGCTTGCCTTATGCCCGAGCGCAGCTCAAGCGAAAGCGCGAGAAGATTGAGGTAAAAGGGAAGCACAAAGTCAGAAGCCGTAAAGCAGTTGAGAGGTCTACCGAATCCAAAAAGATTCGAGCCGAAGAGTTTATGATCGCGAAAATTAAGGCTCGGGTGACATCGATCATTCAAAAACAGATGAAACTCTTAGAGCGCCGGCTGAAGTATACTCCGGAAGATGATCCTAAGGCTCCTGAATACATGTTTCGTTTGGCATCCCTAAGAAATGAGATGCAAAACGATCAGTGGATGAAAGGGATGGCCCAAAACGAAGCCATATTCAAAGCTGAAGAGGCCGGAAATAAAGCAAAAGCAGCCAGGTATAAAAAGCTTAAGGAGCGTTATTTCAAGGCGCACCAAGCTTGGCTTAGAAGCGCGCTCATGCTCTTTAGAGAGATCACGGAAAAGCATCCGAAATATGGTAGAATGGATGAAGTCTATTTCCATATAAGTAACACATCGAAAAAGCTTGTGGAGCGGGAAAAGGACCCAAAAAGAAAAGAGGGATGGACCAAGGTCATGTTGACCTATTTCCGGAAGCTACTGCAGCAGTTTCCTAAGTCGAAATATGTTCCCGATGCATTGCTCGCTTACGCTGAACACTCATACAATAGTAGACAGTTTGATGCAGCCCTTAAGCTATATGAGAGGATCACAACCTACAAGAATTCGCCGGTGAGACCGTACGCGATCTACAAAATCGGCTGGGTTTATTTAAATATCAGACAGTACAGCAAAGCCATGAATCAGTTTTTGAAGGTGCTGAAGCTCCGAGGCACAAAACTGAACCTCGTCAACGAAGCCCGCAGGGACATTGTTCGAACTTACACCCACGTGGGTAAAGTGGAAGCGGCGAGGGGCTTTTTTCGCAAGGTTGCAGGGCCGAAAAACGTGAAGTGGATGATGGTTATGCTGGGCGATGTTTATTACGCTCAGGGAAAAAACGAAGAAGCGATCGCTGTTTATGATGAGTGCTTAAACCAATGGCCTAGAGACAAGGATCGTTGTAAATGGACGCTTTCCATGGTGGATGCCGCTATTAACATCGGCAATAAAGATGGACAGGTTAAAGCTGTCAGAAGATTAGGGAAAGTGTGGCGTTCCGTAGCCGAGCAGTTTGGTCCGAAAAAACCAGTGACCACAGAGTGCAAAGCCAACTCGGCAAACATTATGAAAATGTTGGCCACGCAGTGGCACAACGAATCCCAAAAAACCAAAAACTTTGAGACCTTGGACAAGGCTCAGTATCTCTATGAGACATTCATAAAGAGTTTCCCCGACAGCCCGGATGTTTACATAATGAAGTATTATTATGCCGACCTCTTGTTTATGTTAGGCGAAACTCTACCTGATAAGGCGAATTGGCCGAAAACAGCGGAAGCTTTCAATGATGTAGTGCAGACTGAAAAGCCGCCGAAGATGCCTCAAAAAGAATATATTGAAAGACGGAACAGCGCTGCATTGGCTATGGTGAACTCTTGGATGCAACATTTTAATGTTACAGCCGAGAAGTTGACTTCAAAGCCTAAAGAGCTGGACAAACAGAAAAAGAAATGTGTGAAAAGACGCCGCAGGAAATGTCTAAAATGGGAGGAGCCCGAGCTCGCGAAGTTGCCGATTCCAGCCGACAGGCAAAAGATGCTTGAAGCATTCAGGACTTATACCAAATTTGTTCCTAAGAGTGAGTGGCTGGTAAAGATTAAATACAACGAAGCTCTGGTTTATTACAACTACAACCACTTTGATAAAGCGTTGCCGCTGTTTATGGATATCGCGACGAAGCATCAAGAGGATGAAGAACCTGCGCGATTTGCTGCTTTAAGAGTTGTGGCCATCTTAAAGAGAAACGATGAGTTCGGAAAACTCAAGAAATACATCGATATTTTCATTGAGTCGGAAAAACTTATGGCGGATATGGCGTTTAAACTCAAGATGCAGGAATATAAGCGAAATGCCATGTGGGAGGAAGCGGAGAAGCTGAGAATTGCGAAGAAATTCAAAGATTGTGGAGAAGCTTTTGAACAAATCGCGATAACCTATCCGCAAGATGAGAGGATAGACGATATCTATTGGAACGCCGGTATTTGTTACGAATCCGCGCGCCTCATCGGAGCCGCGGTGCGAATGCGGAGAATGTTAAGAAGACGAAAACCGGACAGCAAACTTGCCGGCAAAGCCCTCTATTTCATAGGCGGCAATTATCACGCTTTGGCTTTTTACGAGGATGCCGCGCAGAATTACGAGAAATTCTATCAAGAGGCGGCAAAGAAGAACAAGAGCCTTGACGATGCTTCGACTGCGCTCAAGTTTGCTATTCTATTTCGATGGGGTACCGGCAATATTTCGAAAATGATGGATAATGTCAGGGATTTCATCAAAACATTCAACAATAAGGGTAAATTCAAGTCAGAGGTGGCAGAGGTTCACTTTTGGGTTCACAGAGTCTATGAAGACGAAGGCACAAAAGAATCAGAGACCAAGCTGGTTTCTCACTTGTCCCAATATCTTTCTCGTTATCGCAAGCAGGGAGGCTTGGATCGCCAGATTGAGGCGACTGCAAAGCTAGGTAAAATCTATTGGAAGCGATCCTGTAAGGTAGATATGGTTGATGGAATGTGTGTGAAAATTAAGTATGAGAGGAGGCGTCGGCGGAAAAAATTGGCACGGAAGCAAAAGAGAGTCATTTATCTTACCCGCGAGAGAAGGATGAAAAACTTGGCTATGGGCCGTTTTAGGAGTGTTTTAAAGTTATGGGGTAAAAAAGGGCCCGGCGCGCGCATGGCGGGGAAGACACCGGCTGAAAAGAAAGCCCGTGCCGCCGCTGCGTTGTATTGGGTCGCAATGGCGAAGTTCAGTCTTGTTGATGTTGAATTTGAAGAATATATGAAACTTGATTTACCAAGGAAACTCAACTTCAACCCTCGATATCCGAGGAAGATGAAGGCGGCTCAGAAGAAATTTGCAAGCTGGGCTGAAAACAAGGCTAAAAGTCTGGATAGATTGAGAGAGCGTTATTCTCAGGTCATTCTGTTGAAACAAGCACATTGGGCCATCGCGGCTACTGCCAGAATTGGAATGCTGTTTCACAATTTTGCGCGTCAGCTTTATGATGCACCTATCCCGAGTCACCTGTCTACGGATATGGAGAAGAATGCTTACAGAGATGAGTTGCAAAAATATGCTGATCCTCTTCAAGCGAGAGCAATGAATGGTTACGTGCTTTGTTTGAATACAGCCAAGAGATATAACTGGTTTAATGAGTGGTCGCGTCTCTGCGAGAAAGAGATTAACGAATTGGCGCCGGAGAAGTTCCCTCTCACTATGGAACTTCGTGCACAGCCGGGGTATGTTAGCACTGAGCTTACCTCGGGAGCGGTTGTCACAAAAGTTCAATGATGTCTCTGAGAGACACAAGGAGATAGTATTAATGAAACGGCGATTTTTGAAATCAGGAGTCATTTTGATGGCTGTCATTATGATGGTAGCCTGTAATGACAAGAAGAAATCCGGCAAGACCACACCGCGGCCCGATGGCGATGGAGCCGGTGGTGGAGAAGTAGAGCCCGGTTTGGGGTCTGGTACGGCAAAGCCGAAAATAAAGCTTACACAGGAAGAAAAAAAGAGCTACGAAAAAGCTGTGGCTGCTTATCTTGAAGCTGCGAAAACGGCTGAAAAAGAAGGGGAATGGAAAGCAGGTACTTGCAAAGAGCCGGCCCAAGCTTTTGCTGCAGTAGCCTCGGGAAATCCACGTCTTTTTACATACGGCAAACACAATGAAGCGATAACATGGCTTCATTGTGGGGAAAAAGATAAGGCTGTTGCGGCGTTTAATGCAGCTCTTGGAAAAAACTCCAATTTTGCGCCATCTTTGGTGAGCATGGGTTATTTGAAAGCAGAGAGAGGCGATCTGGAGGGGGCTTACAGGAATTTTGAGCGGGCCTTTGTTGCCGACATGAGAAATCCTGAGGCTTCTTACAACTTGGGGGTTTATTATAGGGAAAAACAGAAGAGCGGCGCTCAGTTGACGTCGGCGGAAAAAGAGAGGCTTCGTAATCTTAAGACCCCTCAAGGCCATTATGCTTACCGACAATGGATTACCCAAAAGATTATTGGGCAGAAAAAGAAGCTGGATTACAAAGAATTGGCTTTGCGGCACTTGAGAACGGTCTTGGCGATCACCTCAGGTTCGGAAGAGCCTAACGCGAGATTGTTGAACTTGAACGCTTACACGATGATAGCTCTCGTATACACCGACGCAGCTGATAAGATGCGCTCCCAATTGGCGTTGGCGAACTTGGTGGTGCAAGAAGCAGAAAAGCTGATAGGCGAATATAGCGAGAGAGTTGAAAAGGAAAAGCTTCCTCCGTTGTGTCAGGGCAAAAACCCCACTCCGATGGATAAAGCTGTTGCAGAGCTGAGAAATGTTCAAGGGTTAATGGCTTTAAAGAAAAAGGAGAAAGACTTAGTTTCCGGTATGAAGAGCTTCACGGAGGCGGTCTCATGTGACCCTGATTTTTGGGAAGCCCATATGAACATTGGTGCAATTGCGTTGAGCTTTCGTGGTTACGATAGAGCAAAAGCAAGCTTTGAGGTGGTATTGAAAGAAAAGAAAGATCACCCCGATGCAGTCATGGGGCTTGGTGTTGCGTATCGAGGCTTGTCGGCATTGGCCATGGCTGACGCGAAAGATGAAGCCTTGAATAAGGCAAAAGAACAATACGAGAAGGTTATGTCTTTGGCAAAACCCCAAGACAGAGTTTATGCTGATGCGCTATATAATATGGGGTTGTTGTATCAAGATTACATGTCCGGCACATCGGATGAAGATAACCGTGCGAGGTTGAAAAAAGCTCAGTCCTATTATGAGAAATATGCAAAACACCCCAAAACGGTGAAAGAGGCCAAAAAAGATGCGATTTCGAGGGCAAAGGACATCACCCGCACTTTCAAGATCATGGAACAGATGTCTGAGTTGCAGAAGAAACAAGAAGAGCGGGAACGGAAGCTGAAAGAGCAACAGCAGAAACAAAAAGAAGAAGAGAAAAACAAAGAGAGCGCGCCTGAAAAAACCGCGCCTCGTCCAAGGTGATTTTACTTTCCATGAGATAGAACTTTTTGTTTCGCTTCGGTTTGTTTTGAGGCCATATTGACCGTGTTTTTCGAAAAAGCAGTAATAAAACCGAAAGCTTGTGTTTTTTTTAAGTGTTGCTAATATTAGCCGGAACTTTTTGAAGCGTTGTTTGTCAAAACAGATGTGACGAACATGAGGCTCTGAAAACGGGTTATCTTGAATCGACCATTTGTTTGTGCTTGCAGATTGTTCCTGCTTGAAGGTATTCTTTTTGAGCAGATAAAATGAGTCGATTTCAGAGGCTCTGGCCTGCGAGGAGGATGGAATGTTTAGAAAAATCATTTCTATAGTCAGTGCGGTTCTTTTGTTGGGTGCTGTTACAGAGGCATTTGCCCAAGAAGGTGGGTATACAAAGAAAAAGGTATTTTCTTTTGAAGGTGATGATATTGAGGGTAGTTTGCTGTCGCCGTCAGGGCAGTTTTTGGGCGGCGATTTGAAAGTGGACTTTAAAACCCTAATCGAATACCGATATGACTTTGTACCTGAGATGGTTAAGTCGGCAGAGGACGTATAAAAGCGTTTGTAGTCAATATAGAGTATGAGCACATAGTTTTTGTGTTTCATGAAAACAATTGTCAGGTTTTTGGTCCGCAGAGAGAAGAGACGCGCTGTCTTTACTGCGGATGAGGGCTAGTTTAGAGGCGATTCAGCGCAAAGATGAGGAGGACGTGATGAGCAAGGTCCCCTTGACCTTCAAAGTTTATCAACGCGGGCAGCTTGTACGGACAGAGACTTTGTCCCAAGAAGTAATCAAGGTTGGGAAGCTGTCATCAGCTCACCTTAGGCTCGACGACGAATCAGTCTCAAGGATGCATGCGTACATCCAGGTGCAGTCCCCAAACGAGATCTTTATCTCGGATTTGGGTTCCGCGAAAGGGACGATCGTAAATGGGCAAAAGGTAAACAAGAGCCGGTTGAAAAGCGGTGATGAGATTCAGTTGGGTGATACGAGAGTTGTGGTCGAAGTTGCTCAAATGTCTCCGGGAGCCGCGATACCTACACCAACCGGACAGCCTCCGGCTCCTGGTGATATGTTGGGGCTTGGGGGAGGTAGCGGTGGGTTCGCCAGCGCAGGTGGAGATCCCGCTATCCCTGGTGTTTCTTCTGGAGCGCCGGTCCCTGGTTTTGGTGGAGGAATCCCAGGTTTTGGTGGGCCTCAAGCACAAGTTGCTCAACAGAAACCCACTTTCCAGACAATCAATCTCACACCATCGGAGGTTGAGGCGGTAGAAGCGGATGTTGGGCAGGCCGTGCAAGTCCGCGCCGGGTATCTGGGAGAAGATAAGAAAATGGTTCACCTGTCAAATCCCAAGGCAGGTAAACCAAGTTTTCTTACCATTGCAGGTATGGGTTTCGGTGTTTTGCTTTTCTTGTTGGGTGTAGGTTTATTTGTTGCCGAGGTTTGGCACATCAACCAGCAAAAAAAGCATCAGGCTGAAGTTGCAGCATTTCTCAAAACCCGAGGGTTGTCTGAGAAATTTGTTCCCAAGGTAAGAGGAAGCGTGGCAATGGAGCTGGGCTCGGTGGGTGCTACTTTGGGAGGGTTGGTGTTTTTTATTTTCGGACTTGCTCGGTGGCAACAAGAAAAGGTCAGCCCCAATTTTACAATTGGTAGTGATCCCAGGGCCACTTATCATCTTCCGGAACAGCTTCTTCCGTCAGGTATATACAGGTTTCCATTAGTGAAAACCGATGGGACAAGTTATCAAGTTTACCTTACTGAAAAAATGGAAGGGGAATACGAGCCGTCTGAGGGAGATAAAGTGCCCTTAAAATCGCTCATAGAAAATGGCCAAGCAACATCAGCAGGAGATTATCCTGAGACTTATGCTTTCGGTCTGCCTTCCGATGGTGTGGTTCGGGTTAAACTTGGAGCGAGCAGTTTTGAAATAGCGACGGTTAAGCCTGGTAAAACAGTAGCCGGGAGGCCTGAAAGAGAATGGACGGCCTATGCTTATTATAGCTTGTCATTTGTCGGTCATGCGCTGTTAATGTTTTTGCTTTTCGCAATGCCTTCTGATTCCGACACGATGCAGTCTGATAGTCTAGAGGCGGCTAATCGCTTCTCAAAGCTGTCTAGGGCGCAGCTCCGTGACCAGCAAAAAGAGCTGGAGGCTAAGCAAAAAGAAGAAGAAAAGAAGAAACCCAGGGAGACCTCGAAAGAAAAGGCAGATCAACCAGGCGAGGGTCCTGTGGATAAGAGAATCGAGTCCAAAGGAAGCGGCCCCCCCAATCCATTGAAAAGTTCTCAGCGGGTTTCCCAGGCTCGTGGTGCTGGAATGCTTGGTGTGTTGGGGAGAATGTCAGGGCAAGCATTGGCTTCGGTCTTTGGCCGGGAGTCAGCGGTAAGTTCCGAGGCGGAGAATGCTTTGGGTGCTTTGGCTGGTCATACAGTTGGAGATGCCTATGGGTTGGGTGGTCTTGGGCTGGGTGGTGGTCGTGGAGGAGGAGGCTCGGGAGCAGGTGGAATTGGATTAGGTAGTTGGGGTGCAGGGTTTGGTGGCGGCGGTGGCGGTGGCGGCGGCTTTGGTGGCGGAGGAAAGGGTGGCTACGGAATAGGAAAACATGGCACACGAAAGGTGAAAGTTTATGCAGGGACGGCAAGGGTTCAAGGATCCTTGGATAAGAACATCATTCGCCGAGTCATCCGACGGCACCTTGCTGAAGTTCGATTCTGTTATGTCTCAAAAGGTTTGGCTACAAATCAGAATCTGTCAGGGCAGGTACAGGTACAGTTTATTATCAGCCAGACAGGAAGTGTGACTTCGGTTGGTGTGATCTCTTCTTCATTGAATCATCCAGCGACAGAAGCATGTATCCAACGTTCCATCAGAAGATGGAAGTTCCCCAGGCCTGAGGGTGGTATCGTCGTCGTGAAATATCCCTTCAACTTCAAGCCCGGCGCAGTTTGATTTAACTTCATAGCTTTTAAGTTTTAAACCTTCCCGACTTCTAAAAGATTCTCCTTTCTAAAGCAGGGCGGCACTTCAAGGGCCGACAAATCATCCACTGACCCACTGTCATTGAAGATTGATCAGGATCAACTGATAATCCAGTTTTTAAGTCTTCCCCAAAAAATCGTCGTGAAACAGGATTACAACAAAGGGAAATTTATTTTTGAATTGGCGCAAAAATTCTTTGCTGCTTTCATACTAGAGATATCTCTTTATCTGATAATGTTTCAGTAGAACCCGTAAGAACAAAAGAAAGATGAACATTTGGGCCTCTGATAGAAGAACTCCTGAAAAATAGTCTTTTCAAAAATGGTTTTGTATTGTTTTTATGTACCCGTTAACCCATAAATGGAGTAGTTAAAAAAAGGTAAATGTTGCTCTTTCTTTATCTATTTATCTTGGATCTAAAAGGCTTTGTGTGATATAAAAGGCGCTGTTCTTTTTAGCTCTTTATCCCAATAACAACGGGAGGATACCGATTATGGATTTGCGCAAGGAGAGAGAGGTTTTTCTGCTTGCCACCAGAAGTTGGGAAGACTTAATCAATGGCATCAAAGTTGCCGTAAAAGCTGAACAGGATGCTGGTCTGAAGGCGAACCTGTTGGTCACTTTGGGAGATTTAGCTTGGAATGATGCTCTTGAAGGAGATCTTGCAGTATCTTGCTATAAAAGTGCATTTAAAGCAGACAAAACTAATAAAACAGCGCTAATTAGAGCTTTGGATGTTTATGAAGCTTTTGGTGATCTTCATAACGGGATAAAAGTAGCCAAGCTTTTAGTAGATTCGGGTGACGAAAAAAAAGGTGTGGTTGAGTTAATCCGCCGATTGGGATATCTTCTCATGTCCGCAGGAAAGTGGGATGAGGCGAAGACGGTTTTTGAAAACGCAGTTGAAGCGGGCGATCAAAATGCTGAGATAGAATTGTCTGTTTGTCGGGAAGGTGTTCAAGCTCAACAAAGAAATGTTGATTCTTTGTTGGACGGTATGGACGATAATTCTTTTGAGGTACAGGTTCATTTTTTGATGAGCATGGGGTTGCTCATCCAAGAGAATGATCCTAGCCGCGCGTTAGGTTTTTTTAAGAATATTTTGGCCATGGACCCTAATAATCATAGGGCGCTGTGGGAAATTCAGCGAATATTTTTAGACGGTAATACGCCCCATGAGCTGTTTGATTTTCACAAAGATTATTTAAGTGATTTGTCCAGTGAGACAGAACAGAAATCTTTGCGGGCTCTTGAGATTGGCCGATTTTGGTTAAGACAATTACAAGATGAGCCTAAAGCCAGTTATTTTTTCGCTTTGGCTCTTAGTGAAAACCATAGCAGGAAGATTCGTTTTGATGGAGATCTTGTCGCCCTTGAACATGTTGTGTTAAAGGGTAAAGAGGAGTCCGTTGAGAAAGCATTTGAAAGAGCAGGCGAGCTGGATTTTTCTAAGGGCGAGCTGGTTTTTTTAAATGTTTTGAGAGGAATATTTTTTCAGCATCGGTTAAAAAACGAACAACTTGCCAAAGACGCCTTCATAGCTGCGAGAGAGATATCACCGGAGCATGAAGATGTACTGGCTTTTTTTGAACAAAAAAACGAAGTATCAAAAAGCGACGGTACGGTGGACATGAAAGACAACACCGTGCGAAGCGAAGAACAAAAAGAAGAGCAGATATTTCAGGAGGAACAGGAAGTGGAAGAAGGACATCCGGAGGCTCAAATGCAAGCTGAAACCCAAAACCGGGAGAACTTCGAAGAGACCTTCAACGAGGAGCAACAGAAGCTCATCGATGAAGCTCGGGCAGTTGAAGAAGAGCAAAAGGAGAAAGCTCCTGATGCGTGGCGGAAGGTGGTCAAGGCTTTACCAGAAGCCATTCTTCCCAAAATGGAATTAGCGCGGGTTCAAAAAGAACTTGAGAGATGGAACAGCGCCGCTGATGCTCTGAACGATGTTTTAAACGCATTGCCGGAAAATGCCGTCGATCAGAAAAAGAGTGTGCTCTTTGATTTAATCGAGCTTTATCGAGACCATATGAAGCTGGATGTGAAGGTTCTGGAATGCTTTAAGAAGCTGAAAAAAATTGATCCCAATGACATACGAGTCTTGGATGCAATGGCTGAACATCTTGAAAGCGCAAAGAGATACACTGATCTCATCAAGGTGCTCAGACAAAAAGCAGACCTTCTTACAGAACCGCAAGAAAAGGTTGATCTTCAATTAAGAATAGCGCGGTTGTTCATGGATAGAAATAATCACGCTGAAGCTGTAAAAGCATTTGAAGCTGTTTTAGAGGAAGATCCTACTAACGCAGAAGCGCTTGAACAGTTAAAGGAGATGTACGAAAAGCGGCGTGATTGGGAGAAGTTGATCTCAGTTTATGAAAAAGAGATTGAACAGGCTGAGGATGAAGAAGCAAAGCTCGAGGGCCGTTTGTCTGTTGCGCGGCTTGCTTCCCAGAAGCTTCGCCGCCCTGGTGTAGCCACTGATCTGTGGGAGAAAGTGTTGGAATCCGACCCACAGAATATTGAAGCCATGGAGAATCTAGAGACATTTTACAAACGAGAGAAGAAGTGGGAAGAGCTAGCCGGAGTATGTGAAAAGCATGTAGATTTGATAGATGACGCAGAACAATGCGGAAAGCTTTGTTTAGAGATGGGGGTTTTGTTTTCGGATAGATTGAATGATACAAAACGGGCTATTCAGGCTTGGAAAAAGCTTCTTACATTTGATCCCGAAAACAGAAGGGCACAAGATTCTCTTAAAAAACTCTATATTGCCGACAAGGCATGGGATGAGCTGGAGGCATTTTATGCCGAGCAGGATAAATGGGAAGAATATATTCGGGTGCTGGATCGGCAGGTTCCTCAGGAAGAACCCGAGACACAGATCAGCTTGCTATTCAAGGTAGCAACCCTGTGGCTTGAAAAGATGGAAAAACCCGAGAGAGCGGTTGGTAGTTATGAAAAGATTCTAAAGATTGATGAAAAGAATCTTGCAGCGGCCGAGGCGCTCATTCCAATTTTTTCCGCGGCAAACAACAACAAGAAACTGGCGAGTGTTTTAGAGATTCAGCTTGAGCACACAGAAGATCCGGAGTTAAAAATCGAAAGGTTGAGAAATTTATCCGATCTTTATGAAAACAAGCTTCGAGATCCTAAAACGGCTATGGACCTTTATTTGCAGGCCTTTGAGCTGGCCTGGGAAGAGGAATGGGTTAGAGCGGAGCTGGAGCGTCTCGCTGAGATCACTAAGGGTTGGACAAAGCTTTTAGGAGCTTATGAAAATGTGTTGGAAAAATTCTCCGATCCTGCAGATTCTCTGCCCTTCAGGAAGGTTGTAGCCTCGATTTACGAAAAGGAGCTTGGGGAAGTAGAAAAAGCTCTTGAGGTGAACAAGAGCATTTTGGAAATCGCACCGGAAGATTTAGAGGCAGTGGAGGCGTTGGAGAGGCTCTATATAGCCAAGGCTTCATTTGATTCTTTAATACAAGTTTATGCAAAGAAGCTTGAGTTGGTTATGGAAGAAGAGTCGAGGCGGGAAATATTGCTCAAGATGGCGCAGTTGTCAGAAGAAGAGCTAAGTAACCCTCAAGAGGCAATCAAATATTACAACAGCATTTTGGAGATGGGAGAAGATCTTGATACCCTGAAAGCATTGGATCGTCTTTATGAGAGCCAAGAGATGTGGGAACAACTCGCCGGGGTTCTTGAAAGCCGGCTTGTGCTAATTGACCCTGAAGATAGGACTAACCTGGGTGAGATAAAATATCGTCTTGGGCAGTTGAAGGAAAATAAGCTGGAATCTCCCGGAGAGGCAATTGCTGCATATCGGGATATTTTGGAGATGGATCCCCTTCATGATGGAGCTCGAGAAGCGCTGGAAAAACGACTCTCTGACGACTCCTTCAAGCTGGAAGCGGCTAACATTTTACAACCAATATACGAAGAACAGGCTGAGTGGGAAAAGTTGGTCTCCGTATATGAGATAAAAGTAGAAGGGCAAGAGGATGCACCTCTAGAGGCGGTAGATTTTCTTTTGAAAATCGGAGAGATATGGGGGCAGCGTCTAGGAGATTCTTCAAAGGCGTTTGATGCATATAAGCGTGCTTTTGAAAAAGATCCAACAAATGAACAGGCAAGGCAGGAGCTTGTCAAGATTTGCGAAATAGACGAAAACTGGTCCGATTTGGTTTCTCTTTATGAAGGGGCGGTTACACAGGATATTGATCCGACATTGAGAAGAGAGTTGTTCGTCTCACTTGCTAAAATCCAAGATACTCATCTCGACAATTGGGAAAAAGCGGTGGAAGCCTATCGTCAGGCTTTGGTAATCGACCCGGATGATTTAGATTCCCTGGATGCTCTTGAGCAGTTGTTTACGCGGCGGGAAGAATGGTCCGATCTTTTGGAGATCTATCGCAAGAAGGCTGAAATTTCAGCTGATCCGGAAAACAGGGAGACCCTCTTTTTCCAGATGGCTTATCTTCAAGAGGAGATGCTGAAAAAAATCCCGGAAGCTATTGAGACTTATCGTGAGATTGTTGCAGCCGATGACACGAATTTAAAAGCGCTTCAAGCGCTGGATAGGTTGTACACTCAGCAAGAGGCATGGCATGAGTTGGCGGATAATTTAACTCGTCAACTGGATCTCACAGACGCGGACAGCGAAGAACATGTTGTGCTGTTGAATCGTCTGGCGGAGCTTAGAAAGAGCCGTCTCGGAGAAGCGGGCGCAGCTGTTGAAACATATAAGAAGGTTCTCCAAGAAGATCCTGAAAACGATCACGCCATTGCTTCTTTGGAAGCCCTCTTATCCAGTGAGGAGCATCAGCTGAATGTAGCTCAAATACTAGAACCCATTTATCGGATGCGTGACGACTGGCAAAAATCTATTCGTGTTTATGAGGTGATGGTTGAAAACACCTTTGACCCGGTGAAAAAATTGGAGCTTCTCCATGGCATTGGAGAGCTCTATGAGATTGCCGGCGATGACAGCGCTTCGGCCTTTGCAACTTATGGGAGGGCATTGGCTGAAGATCCTATGAACGAGGAAACACAGAAAAGATTGGAGCGATTGTCCCAGGAGCTGGAAAACTGGGAAGACTTGATAGCGTTATACAAGAACCAAGCAGCGGATACGGTTGATACAGAGCTGGGAGTTATGCTGCTGACACGTGTAGCTGAAATTTATGACTCGCAGCTCCAAGATCTAGAGAAGGCGGCCGAGTCTTACTATCAGGTTTTGGAGATCAATCCTGAGAGGATTGAGGCGGCGGATGCTCTTGAGAGTCTATTTGTTCGGATGGACGATTCCGCCAGGTTGGTCCAGATCCTTTTAAAGAAATCAGACATGAGCGGTGACATCGAAGAGCGCAAAAATCTCTGTTATAAAGCAGCGCAGATCCAAAAAGATGTTTTAGAAAATTCCCAAGCTGCTATCGAAATTTATAACAAAGTCTTGGAAATGGATGAGAGCGACATGGTTTCCCTGGATGCGTTGGAGGGGCTCTATGTTCATCAGGAGAGTTGGGAAAATCTAAAAGATGTTTACATCAAAAAAGCTGAGCTGGCTCCCACGGATGAAGAACGCAAGAAGATGCTCTATGTGCTTGGGCAGGTTTATGATGTTGAGCTGAAAGATGCGCCCCGCGCTATAGAGACCTATCGTTCCATTTTGGATATAGACCCGGAAGATCTTGAAGCTATACAGGCGTTGGATCGCTTGTACGAAGCAACAGAAAATTGGTATGAGCTCCTGAATATTTTGGAACGGGAGGAAGAGTTGGCGCAGGGTTCTGCCGAGGTGGTCGGGCTAAAACACCGAATGGGGTCCTTGTGGGAACATAACATGGAAGATCTCACTAGATCAGTGGAGTGTTATAGAGAGGTTCTTCAAATGGATCCCACCCATGAGCCTACTTTAGAGGCACTGGACCGGATTGTTCATGGAGAAAAAGAGCCTTTGCTTGCGGCTTCTGTATTGGAACCTGTTTATCGAGACGGAATGGACTGGGAGAAGTTGGCCGATGTTTATGAGGTGATGGTAAAGCACACAGAGGAAAGTGCACAGAAAGTCGAGCTTTTACATCGAACAGCTGATCTGTACGAACAACAGCTAGAGTCTTTTGATCGGGCTTTTGATGCATATGGTCGGGCATTAGAAGAAGACCCTACAAACGAACAGACATTAGGCCAACTTGAAAGATTGGCAGATCAAACAAACTCTTGGGAGCCGCTGGCCCAGCTTTATGAAAGCCAACTTGAAAAGATTTTGGACAGCCAGCTTCAGATAAGCATGTTGTTAAAGGTAGCTCGTGTATATGAAGAAGAATTAGAGCAGGCCGAGAACGCCGTCAAGAAATATGAAAGAGCTCTAGAACATGATCCTGAGTGTCGTCCTGCGATTCTCTCCTTGGATCGCTTGTTTGAATCAATGGAAAAGTGGAAAGAGCTGACGGAGGTTTTGCGGCGCGAGATACGTATGGCTGTATCCGATGAAGAAATGGTGAGTCTGCAGTTCAGACTTGGACAGATCTTCGAACAAAACATCGGCGACATGGACAGCGCCCTCGAATGTTATCGAGATATATTGACAACATTGCCGGGACATTCGGCAACACTCTCGGCATTGGAACTCCTTTTTTCGGAAGGTGTAAAGCAACAAGAGATAGCAGAAATATTAGAGCCTTTTTACACGGATCACGGACATTGGGAAAAGCTCGTGAAGATTTTGGAGGTACAGCTCGACTATGTTCAGGACTTGATGGATAGAATGGCTGCTATTCAAAGAATCGCCGAGATCAATGAAAATCAGCTCGTTGATAGTATTGAAGCCTTTAGATGGTGGGGGAGGGCGTATCTGGAGGATCCCACATCAGAGCTCGTTGTTGAGGAGTTGGAACGATTAGCGGCGGCTACTGAGTCCTGGGAGGAGCTGGTGGAGGTATATCAGAAAGCGGCCGAAGCCAAGGCGGATGACCCCGGTTTGGTAAAAATGATTCTCCTAAGAAAGGCGAGAATCTGCGAAGAACAGACCCAAAACCATGCACAGTGGGAAGAGGCGCTGTTAAAGGTTCTTTCTATTGACGAAAAGGACGCAGAGGCACTTGCCGGCCTGGATAGGCTGTATACACAGGCGCAGATGTATGAAGAGTTGGCATCTATTTTGGAAAGGCGTGTAGAGATCGCTGAAATCCCGGATGACATAATCACTCTGCATTTCCGGCTGGCTGAAGTGCGAGAGGTCTTTTTGGAAGATTTGGATGGAGCCGTTCAGTCGTTCAAAGCGGTCCTTGAAGAAGAAATGCGCAATCCAAAGGCGTTAGAGGGACTGGAGAAGATCTACTTCGCCAGAGAGCAGTGGCGTGAGCTGTATGAGGTTTACGAGCAATTGCTTGATGTCGCTGCAGGCGATTCAGAGATGGCTGATTGTTATGCCCGGATGGCCAAGATAGCCTCTGATGCTCTGGAAGATCCTAAGGATGCACAGCAAAAATGGCATCAAGTCCTGGATTTGCGCGGAGAGGATCCAATGGCACTTGAAGCCTTGGCTGACTTGTTTGAAGAAGCCTCCAGGTGGCAAGATCTGGTTGAGATACTTGAAAGACAAGTAGATGTAATGGAGGAACCCTCGGAAAGGGTAGCTGTGTTGGATAGATTGGGCAGGATTCACAGAGATAACCTCCAGCAGGACAGAGATTCTATCGATGTTTACAACAGGATCATGGAAATCGATCCGTCAAATACACTGGCGCTTTGGGCGCTTGCTGACCTTTATCGTCAAACCCAGGCATGGGAGGAGTTGGCTCAGACTCTCTATGAGTTGGTAAGAATCGGCACGACGGAAGCAGAGATGTCTGATGAACAGCTCATTGACCTATATTCACAAATAGGTGAGTTGCAGGGCCAAGTTTTGATGCGACCCGACGATGCCATAGAAGCTTGGCAACGAGTGTTGGATCTTGATCCGGGAAGCTTCAAAGCACTTGGTGAGTTGGAAGCTCTATTCACACAGGAAATGCGTTGGCCGGAATGTGTTCAGGTGTTAGAACAAAAAGTTAATGCTTTGACGGAAGTGCCGGACAAAATCGAAGTGCTTTTGCAGATAGCGAACATATGGGAAGACAAAGAACTTCATCCGGTGAATGCTGCAGAAGCTTATGAGCGTGTTTTGGAGCTTGACCCAAGCCACATGATGGCCTCCGAAAATGTTGAAAAAATCTACCGTGAAAATGAAGAGTGGGAAAAATTGGTAGATATTTTATTGGGGCGAATAGAGCACATCGATAGCACGGAAGGAAGAGTTGAAATTCTTCAGCAAACAGCAAAGATATATGAAGAAAACATGGTCCCATCGGATCTGGATTCTGCCTTTCAGACACTTCTTTTTGCATTCGAATTGGATTATACGAACGAACAAACAGCGAGTGAATTAGAACGCTTGGCGAGCGCCACAAATAAGTGGAATGAGCTACTGACGAAATATAACGAGGAGGTGCAGCAGTTAACAGACATTGAGACAAAATGTGAACTGCTTGTAAAGATAGGGCGCTGGTATGGAGAAAAACTTAATCACCCAGAGTATGCAATCGCTTCTTTGAAGCAGGCGTTGCAACTGGATCAAAACAACCGCTCAGCTCTAGCGGGATTAGGAGATTTCTATAAGCATCAGGGGCAGTGGGCTGAGTTGGTACAGGTTCTTACGAGACGATCTGAGCTGGAAGAGGACCCTTCTGTTTTGACGAAGCTCTATTATCAAATTGGTGAGCTATATGAAAATAAGCTGTCCAATGTTATGGAGGCGGAAAAGGCTTTGCCGTATGCTATTCAGTCATATCAAAAATCCCTTCAGGCTGATGGTACAAACGAAGATCCCATCCAAGCGTTGGAGCGACTCTATCGACAGAACCAGCAGTGGGAGAACCTTGTAGATATTTTAAAGAAAAAGGCTGAGTTAGCGGAAGACACGGATGCAGTCATAGACATAAAGTATTCAGTGGGTGAGATTTATGAGGATCGGTTAGATGATGCCTACAGAGCCATCGAGAGCTACAAGGATATACTCACTGTTGATCCACAACACCTGCCTGCGTTAAAGAGCTTGGAGAAGCTTTATGAAAAGACAGGTCAGATGGAGGAGTATCTCGATGTTTTGGAGCAGCAGCTTGATTATGTTGGCTCTGATGAAGAGCGCATAACGAAATACAACCAGATGGCTGCTGTATGGGAAGAGCATTTCGATAAGATCAGCAGATCAACAGAGTGCTATGAAAAGATTCTTTTAATAGACGAAAAGAGTGAAGGGGCTTATAGAAACCTGGAACGGTTATATAGGCAGGAGGCTCAGTGGGAAGATCTTGTTGATACCTATTCGAAGCATATCAACGCAATACATTCTCCTGCAGATCGGATTGAGCTTTTCAGATTGTCGGGAGAAGTCTACGAACGAGAGTTGAAGGATCCGGATCGAGCTATTGATGCGTACAGAGCAATACTGGACTATGACAACAATCATGTGACAGCGGTTACGGCTTTGGCTCGACTTTATGAGAGCGTGTCTGATTGGGACAATGCCCTTGAAATGCTGCAGTTACTTGCCGAGTTGGAGCAAGATCCTGTCATGCAGGTGGATATTCATCATAGAACAGGGCATATCCTTCAGGAGGCGATGCAGGACGTAGTGAGGGCTGAAGAGGAATATGTCAAGGCGCTGGAGCTTGATCCTGCTTATGTTCCTTCAATGACGGCGCTGACCGAAATATATAAGGGTAGAAATGATTGGATGAAGGCCGCTAAGATGATGATCACGGCCGAACAAAACACTAACAATATCCTTGAAAGGACAAAATTACTAAAAGACGCAGGAGTGATCTATTTAGATCACTTGGAAGACAAAGAAACCGCTAAGGATTTATTGGCACGTGCCGTTGAATTGGATCCAGAACATGTTGAAGCAGCTAAACCGTTGAGCGTGTTGCTGTTTGAAGATGAAGAGTATGAGCAACTTGAACCAATTATGGACATGTTGGTCAGAAAGTCTGAAGGAGTTGATAAGTCTGAGCTAAATGACTTGTATTACAGAGCTGGTTATACAGCTCATAAGCAGGGAAAGCTGGACAAAGCTCTTAAGTATTACCAGTCTGCATATGATATTGATTCCACTCAGTTGCCCACCTTAAAGGGAATGGCAGAGATTCTTTATGAACAAGAACAGTGGGATCGGTCTTTTAAGATCTATCAAACAATGCTTGTGCATCACAGGGATGACCAAAGCAGCGAAGAGATTACGGATATTTTCTATCGTTTGGGAAATATCAAGCAAAAGCTGGGACAACGCAAGAAGGCCCTCAATATGTATGAGAAGGCTCTGGAGATAGAGCCGGCGCACAGAGACACTTTGTTTGCTGTTATTGAGCTTCAGGAAAAACAAAAAGACTGGGAAGCTGTTATCCACGCAAAGAGAGCTTTGCTACATAGCGCCGATGAAGACGAAAAATTCCAACTTTTGGAAGAAATAGGCGATGTTTATAACGACAAATTGTCGAATCCGCAGAAATCCATCGCATCATATCAAGAAGCCTTAGAGGTAAACCCCGGCTCACACCGCGTTCTCCAGAAATCCATGGAGCGTTACTATTCTACAAAACAGTGGAAAAAGGCCATCAGCATAATTGATAAATTCATTGAGATGGAGCCGGATCCCAAAATACGTTTCAAATACGCATATGCCGCTGCGGCGATATTTAGAGATGAATTGAAGGCCCTTGATGAATCAATCGAGTACTTCAACCGATGCCTTGACGATAATTGGGAGCACCTAAAAGCCTTTGAGGCGATTGATAAAATCTGCACACAGAAAAAAGATTGGAAGGCATTGGAGCGAAATTATCGCAAAATGATTAAGAGGTTGCCGCCTGAGGGACAAGAGAAGTTGGGGGTTATGTTGTGGCATGGGTTGGGAGAGATTTATAGATCCCGCATGCGCAACTATGATAGCGCTGTTGCTGCTTTTGAAGTTGCAGCGCAGTTGGACCCGGACAACGCTCAGCGGCATCAGATTTTAGCGGAATTGTATGAGACTATTGGTGGCCCGGAAGCCATGGAAAAGTCGGTACAGGAGTTCCAAAAGGTTCTGAAAGCCGAACCGAGCCGGGTGGATGTTTTCAAAAAGCTATTTCAGATTTATAATACTGAGCTACGTGAATACGACAAAGCCTGGTGTGTTGCTTCTGCTTTGAAATTTTACCGTCAGATTGAACCTCAAGAGCAAAGGCTTTTAGAGAGCTATCCCCAAAATAATCTTGTGCGGGCGAAACAGCGGATGGGTGATGAAATGTGGTCTCGATTTGTATTTCATGAAGATGAAAACAGGATAATCGGAGCCATTTTTGGAATAATTGCACCAGCGGTTGCCTATGCCAACGCTAGACCTTTGAAGGCATATGGTCTTAAGAGGAAAGACGCAAGGCCTCTTGCGACAGATAAGCTGATGTTCACACGTTTGTTCAACTATGTTTTGCAAGTGTTGAACATCCAGGCGATGCCGGATCTTTATGTAAGGGATCAGCAAGCTGGAGGGATGATTTCGGGTGTATCCATTGAAAAAGGTCAGCTGCTGCCATTTTGTATTGCGGGAGGAAGTCTTCTCCAGGGAAGAAATGAAAAAGAGCTGGCATTTGCTATTGCTAGGGAGCTGACTTATCTAAGGCCGGAACATTTGATTTTGAGAATACTTGGAAATGTAACTCCAGGAGCTTTGAAATCACTGCTGTTATCGGCCTTGAAGCTTGTTAATCCCAAAATTAATTTACCGGGCGTGGATCCGGGTGTGTTGCAGCAACAAGCTCAGCTCTTGCAAAAAGGTCTCCAGCCTTCTCAGCTTAATGTGCTTGGCTCACTGGCAAAGAAACTAATGGATAATCCTGCCGCAGTCGATTTGGCTCTGTGGCTGAATGGAGTGGAAGCTACTGCAAACAGGGCAGGCTTTGTGCTTTGCAATGATTTGGCCATTGCCGCAAACATGGTTAGAGTAACTGATAGCGGAGCTGTACCGGTTGGAGGAAGAACCCTTGATGATAAGCTCAGCGATTTGGTGCTTTACAGTGTAAGCGAACCTTACTTTGGTATTCGCAAAGAGCTTGGGATGGCTATTGGACAACAATAAGCGGGGTTCTAATTAGGAGCTTGGAGCTTGTTTTCCTTGAATGAATATGGGGTTGTGGATGGTTTGTCGGCCGCTGCGGACCTAATGAGCCTAAACAGAACGGATGCAATACAATTGGGTCCACCGGAACTTAAGTTTTGAACTGATAAGAAAGCAAGGTAGGTTCCTTTGGCCACTATAGGAAGTGTTGTTTCTTCGGGTTCTGTTTTTTTTCTTATTCTATATTCCCAGGTACCCTCAAACGATTAACTTCGTAGGGTTGAGAATTTATAAACACTCGGGCTATTTGATAGGGGAGGTTCGTTCGCCTTGCAGCTCATTGTTCTTACTTGACTTCACGTTGTAGATATTAACCGCTTTTTCTTTGCCTTTAACTTTGACGGGAGGAAGGCTGACAGTCTCAAATTGGTTGTCCAAGTTCTGTACGGTGTTTTCTGAGATTAAGATTTGCCCGGGTTTCGCCAGTGAACAAAGACGGGACGCAAGATTAACACCATCACCTACAACTGTATATTGCATAGTTTTGGATGTCCCAATCGCCCCGCAGACAACCTCTCCTGTGTTGATACCGATGCCTATTTCTATCGGTTCCTGCCCTTCAGACATTCGAGTTCGGTTGAATTCCTGAAGAACCTTCATCATTTCTACGGCGCAACGAACTGCTCTGACCTGGGACTCCGGATGTTCCACCGGGGCTCCGAAGAGGGCCATGATTTCGTCGCCGACATATTTGTCAAGGGTCCCTTGAAAACGGAAAAGCACATCAACCATCAATTCAAAGTATTCGTTTAACATTTGAACGATTTCAGGTGCCGGTTTCCTTTCAGACATTGAGGTAAATCCTCTAATATCTGCAAAAAGAATGGTGACTTCCTTTAGAACACCGCCTTGCTCTAGTTGAAGTTGTCCTGATAAGATTTCGTCTACCAGGTTTGGAGAGAGAAGCCGCTCGAACTGGGCGCGCATTGCTGCTTCTTGTTGAATCCCCTGGGCAAGGTTTGCGTTTTGTATAGCGGTTGCGGCCTGGTTGGCGATGCTGGAGAGGATCTGAAGATCTTTGTCGGTAAAGGCGCTTGTCGCGATTCGGCTGTCTAAGTGGATTATGCCCAAAAGATCTTCTCTCCATAGCAGAGGGACACTCATTGTTGATCTTATTCCTTGCATGATAATTGAATGAGCCCCGCTAAATCTGCTGTCCATTGTAGCATCGGAAGAAAGGACAGCAGTTTTGTTCTCTGTAACTTCACTAAGAATAGTTTTAGAGATTACGATATCTTCGTCTTCTTTTTGATCCTTTCCACTGCTTTTTCGTTTTATTACCCTTGGTTTAAATTCTCCATCAGGTTCCTTTAAAAAGATGACCCCTCTATCTGCCGGAAGAACATCAAAGGTTTTGTCTAAAATTTTCTGCAGAAGAGAGTCAAGGTTGACGTCTAAACTTAGAAAGTGACCGACTTCGTATGCTATTCGCAGTTTCTCATAGTCACGTCTTAAAACATTGATATCATAGATGTCTTTTTCAGGTAGAAACTCATGGGTGGTTTCAGCGTCGATTTTTTGACGAATATGACTCTGAAGAAGCTCTGGAGGCTGTATGCTTACTTGGTTTAACTCCTCTTGCTTGGTGTCGGTTTCATGGAAAACGAAGCGAGTGGAGCCCATGGAAATCTCGTCCCCTTCTTCCAGGACGTGTTCCATGATTCTTTCGCCTTTAAGATAAGAGCCGTTCAAACTCCCGAGATCTCTGAAGACATATTTGTTATCAGGTGATAGAAAAACTTGAGCGTGTTCTTTTGAAACTATACGATCTAACACTTGTATAGTGTTATCCGGATGACGTCCGATGGTGTTGAGCTTTTGGAGCTCATGCTCTTGTGGTGGGTTTGTTGAGACT
>JAABSF010000037.1 GCA_011390535.1 Deltaproteobacteria bacterium
CACGGTCAAGCGGGAGATCCCAATAATGATATAATACTACGTGTTCGCACAACAGAAACAAACGATAACGGCCTGCCACAGATGGAGGCGGCGGATATTTTGGACACAGAGCTTCAGCATGTGGCAGCCACATATGACGGGACGATGGTTCGGATTTACCATAATGGTGTTGAGGTTGCCGCAGATACACTGGCCGGGACACTTGATAACTGGAATGACGGGTATTTTCTTATGTTGGGTGCTGAAGCCAACGGCAGCCGTACGTGGGTCGGATATCTGCATGAGGTTGCAATTTACGACCGTGATCTGAGCGTATTTCCCTGATTTTGAGGCGGGTAAGTCATCCGAGGGAACTTCCTCCTCGGCTACGCTCATGTCTCCTCATGACCCAATGGACAAAAGGGAAAAATCAACCTCCAAAAACACCGTGGTGGTATAGAATGCTTACACCTATGGCGAGCAAAATCAGGCCCCCTATACCATCGGCATAACGTCGCACAATGACAGCACGCGACAATCGCCTCCCTCCCCACCAGCCCACTGCGGTAAAAGCTGAAGCGGTCAGGCCGATGATCAGCGCGGATGTCCAAACATCAACACCCACCACCGAGAGGCTGAAACCCACGGCCATTGCATCCAAGCTGGTAGCCAAAGACAACAGGATCAAAGTCCGGCCCTTGGTGGGGTCCTTGGGAGAGACTTCTTCTTTCTCCTCTTTGAAAGAGGCTCTAAACATGTCTTGCGCAACATATAAAAGGAAGAAAAAGGCCACCCAATGGTCGTATTGATCAATTATATCTTTTACGGTGTGCCCAATAAACCAGCCGATGATAAACATCCCGGCCTGAAAAACACCGAAATACAATGTCATCCTCAGGGCCGGCGCAGAAATAACTCCGGAGTTCATACTCCGATCCATCCCCCCTTTCTTGATGCCCGCTGCTATTGATACAGCGAAAGCATCCATGGCAAGAGCTACGGCCACCGCGATAATACTCAAAAAGGACAATTTTCAGCACCGAAACAGTTAAAAAAGAAAGCAAACAGAAAAAAAAACAAATCATCAAACAAGCAAGCAAAAAACAAGTCACCCACCAAACAAGTCACCCACCAAACAAGTCACCCAGCAACCCTTACCACAGGAAAACCAAGCGGCCAAGAGCATGAATGCCTCATGGGCTCATGACCCCCTGTGGATTATGAGATATTTCACTACATGAAAACCTCGACTGACACCTGATACGTATCGGGTTGCTTTAGCAATACATGATTCAAAAATTCAAGCATAAAGGGCTCAAGCGATTATTCGAATCCGGCATCTCGAATGGTGTGGATCCCCAACATGTGACCCGTATCAGGAAGATCCTCGCTCTCCTGGATCGGTTCTCTCAGGTTTTTTAGGTTTTTCCGTTTTTTTTATGCGCTTCCAGTTTATATTTGCTCTAAGCACAGAAGTATTGGAAGGATATTCGCCTCTTTCTGCTCCGTTTTATTCCATCCCTCTGTTTCCTTGCCTTCCTCCGTTTCCTTCTCTCCCTCCGTTTTATTCCCTCCTTCCGTATTCTTGAGTCAACACTAAGCCCAACCGCTCCTTCTGATGTTAAAACTGGAGTTGTATTGGAGGTTAAGGGGTGTTTTCAGCGGACAACACCTACCACGCGAAAACTAACCGTCCGGGCTCCCGAAAGCTTCTTTTCCGCTTTGGCTCTCCTCAAATGAACTGCAACTGATCTGCTGAGTTCATCTTCTCGACGCAAATCTACAATCAGATAATCCGGCAGTACTGTGTTTTTGTGCAAAGACATTACAATACAAAACCTGCCGGATGATTTCTCGTCTTTTCCTTTATAAACAGGAGTGGCTGTTAATCGGGTCAACCTTCTTCTATCTTTTTTGCGCAAGGTCACCACATATTTCGTCTTCGTCTTTGTCTTCGTCTTCGTCTTAGTCTTCGGCTTCAGCTTTGGCTTTGACTTCAGCTTTGGCTTCGTTTTAGGATTCATCTTCAGTTTTTGCTTCTGCTTCTCATCTTCTTCAAAGCCGGCCTCCACCCACAGATCTGTGACGCAAAAGCGGAGGCTCTCTTCCTTATCACCCACAACAACTGCTTTATTCCCCTGCACAACAGAGTCTACATCTTTGGTATTTTCTGCACCACCACCATTTTTACGCGAGAACAGGTTGCTCCCGGACGCATCAAAAAAACCTAAGGGAGCTGATTGAGAGAGCCCCAAGAACACGGCGCGCCGCAAACGTAACCAAAGCCTGGCCCACAGCATCCGGGCAGTCCGCTTGGGGAGATAGGCCATGGCCACAGCATCTTTTATGTCTTTGGATCGAAGAGATGAGAGGACCCGCCCCGCCCAAAATAAATCTCTTCGGGTAGCGCGATCAAAAGCAGGGTGACAAACGCGGGGATTCCATTCTGTCGGCTCAAACCTCCGGACGGGAAAGAACCCTACTTCAGGAAATTTTTTGATGTCATTTTCCCGCTCTTTTAAAACCCCGCCACGGTCATCGTTTTTTGGCACGCCTCTTCCAAAGGCCGCTTCAACAGATTTGGGCCTGCCTTTCTTATCAGCGCCCAACGCACCCTTGAAATCCCAAAGATAATGAGAAACCACCCTGTTATCGAGGCTGAAAAAATCAGCCCCTGAGCGCTCTTCTATGTTGTAAAACCCCAACCAAGCACTAATCAACTTCAGCCCTCTCAGCTCTCGAAGGTGGTGGTGGCGGAAATGGTCATTTTTATCATCGCTCCTACGCCCCCACAGAGGAAAAGGCCCCAAATACTTATTTGATGAAGGAGGTAAAAGACTCGTAGCGAGAGCTCTTATGCTACCATCCTCTTCTCGATGCAATGAACTCAAGACCGCCTTCAGTTTTACCTGCATAAGCGATTCTTTCGATGTTCGTGTTGTCTGTGTTGTTTGCAGTGTCTGTGTTGTTTGCGGTGACTTCATTATTCGCAGTGTTTGCAATGTCTTCGACGACCAGATCGCATCGAGTGGCTCGGCTCGGGCAAAAAAAGCCGATCTTGAATCAACCTCCAACATATTCTCAGTGAAAAAAACCATGCTCCGCTCCAACACCGAATACCCCACCTTTTGGAGCAATTGGTTAGCCACCAGCACAGATGAAGTCGCCAAACCCGGCCACCGAGGATGATCAAACTGAAGCAAAAAGAATCGCCCACGAGTGTCTTTTATGGCAATCCATGGCCCACCCTCTCCTCGCCCGGCTGCAAAAACAGTCCACTTCCCAAGCAAAGAGGGCCCCGTTGACATCTTTTCTTCCAGACCCTTTAAATTCGATGATTCATTAAACCTTTGGAGACACTCTCCCGTGAATTGGCGTGTATAGAAATCCTTCGCCGCCTTCAGGCTTGACGGGTTTTGGAAAAAAGGAGAATCAGGAGTCAGCCCAACCGAATTAACATTCACCGCCTCTCTTTTTGACTCCACCTCTAAAAACGCTTCAGCAGGCTCAATAAAAACCCGCCTCAGATAAAGCGCCCTCCTCCCGGATTTTCTCCGAGCAGGTGAATTCTCCAACCGTTTTCGATGCAAATGAAACACCGGCGGTTCATCCCGAAACATCAACTCTCTCGATCCGCAGCCGTAACTAATGGACAAAAGGTAAACAAACAACCAAATCCATGGAAAATAGCGAATCATGAACGAATCTCCACCGATGTACCTGGCCCTACCGATGTACCTATCCCCGATGACGGACAAAGGAAAGCTCTTTTAAAAATTGATAAACAATGCAGTAAAAAATACTGTTTCGGCTCAAAGAGATTCATGCGCTTCGCTTCAGGGCTTATGTTGTTTTTGTTCCTCGTCCGTTCCATTAGTCATCAGGGTCGGGAGATATGCAACCAATATACGGTTACGCAGACGGCCATTTGAGTCAACCTTGGAAACTAAACAAGAAGCTTTTCAAAAACCCCAATGATTTCAACATCGCCCGTTGGATAAATACACTTCGACATTATTGAGCACTCTTTTTGTGCTTGACAAAATAGGGTCATGACAAAGATACACGTAAATTACTGACGGGTTTTGCTGGGTTTCGCTGGGTTTCACCGGGCTTCGATGAGTTCGGCGTGCTTCGATGAGTTCGGCGGGCTTCGATGAGTTCGGCGGGCTTCGATGAGTTCGGCGGGCTTCGCCGAATTTAACCCAGTGTGGCTCTTTTTAGCTGAAACCACCTTGTGATCAAGGGAGTAAGTCATGCCTCATCGTATAGAAGTGATCCTCAAACCGGGTATCAAAGAAGCTCTTGGAGAGACCATTGCCCACCGGATTCGCAAACACCTGGGTAAAGAAGTGGAGCGTATCAACACCGTTGAAGTATATACCATCTCAGAGGATTTACCCTCGGGAATGCTTGAGTTGTTCGCCAAGGAGGCGCTTTGTGACCCGATAGTGCAAAATGCGATGGTAAACAAGAGCACAGCATTGGAGAGAGATTTTCACTGGGCTGTTGATGTAGCTTATCGCCCAGGGGTTACAGATAATGTTGGGCGTACAGCGCGTGAAGCGCTGGCCCTTTTGATGGAGCTTCCGGTGGATCAGGTGCCGTCGGTTCATCACTCCAGACAATATCTGATCAAATGTCATCCTGATCACGTTTTGAGCGCCTTGGATGTCGAGAGCATCGCAAATGATCTTCTCGGTAACAAATTGATTCAGTCATTTAGTGTTTATGATCGTTCCACGATCAAAGAAATGAAGAAAATCCAACCCAAGGCGCCCAAGATCCTGGAATCTACCGATGTATTTACTGAAAACATAGATTTGGATGTTTCGGACGAAGAGCTTCTTAGATTGAGTCGCGAAAGGGTCCTGGCACTCAGCCTTGAAGAGATGAAGCAGATACAGGCACACTATCGGCGTCCGGAGGTCATGGAGATTCGCAGACACAAGGGCCTCCAAACAAGGGATGGAGAGGCGACGGATGTTGAGCTGGAGTGTTTGGCTCAGACATGGTCGGAGCATTGCAAACACAAAATCTTCAACGCCGACATTACATACACCGACGAAGAAGGGCGAACCGAGAAGATCAGCTCACTGTTCAAAACCTATATTCAGGGAGCCACAAAAGAAGTTCGACGGGCCGCAGGTGAAGATGACATCTGCCTGTCGGTGTTCAAAGATAACGCGGGGGTGGTGAAATTGGACGATGAGTGGAGCCTCGTCTTCAAGGTGGAGACTCACAACAGCCCCTCTGCCTTGGATCCATACGGAGGAGCTCTCACCGGAATCGTCGGAGTAAACCGCGATCCCTTTGGTACAGGCAAAGGCGCCTCTTTGATATTCAATACCGACGTTTTTTGTCTTGCCTCTCCCCACAGGAGGAAGGAGCTTCCTCCAAGATTACTCCAACCTCTTAGAGTGTTGGAAGGAGTGCGGGAGGGAGTAGAACACGGAGGAAACAAATCAGGAATTCCAACGGTGAACGGCGCGGTGGTGTTCGACGAGAGATATCTCGGCAAACCGCTGGTTTTTTGCGGCACCGGCGGGCTCATGCCCGCCGAAATCAATGGAAAGCCCTCACATGAAAAGGCTGCGTGCAATGGAGATTATATCGTCATGGTGGGGGGTCGTATAGGCAAGGACGGGATTCACGGGGCGACTTTTTCATCAGAAGAGTTCCACGAAGGCTCCCCTGCTACTGCGGTTCAGATTGGTGATCCGATAACCCAAAAGCGAATGTTCGATATGCTGCTGCAAGCCCGCGACAAAGGTTTGTATACGGCCATTACCGATAACGGAGCCGGCGGTCTCAGCTCTTCAGTAGGAGAGATGGCTGAAGATCCGGGCGGGGCGGATCTGGATCTGGGAAAAGCGCCATTGAAATATTCCTCGCTTCAACCATGGGAGATTCTGGTCTCGGAAGCTCAAGAACGGATGACTCTCGCCGTTTCAGCGGACAAGATTGAGAGTTTTATGGAGCTGGCCCGGCGTTTCTCAGTAGAGGCAACCATACTGGGCACCTTCAACGACTCAGGTTATTTTACAGTCCGTTACAATGAAAATGTGGTGGGTCACCTGCCCATGGAATTTTTGCATGGCGGTCTGCCGCCTATGAAGCTGACAGCCCGATTCGACCCTGCCCCGGAATCAGATCCCAGCTCCGAAGAGCTGTGGCTATCGGCCGAAAACACGACCGGCTCTTGGAACCGTGTTTTATTGGAGATGTTGAGCCGTTATAATATATGTTCCAAGGAATACTGGATTCGCCAATATGACCACGAGGTGCAAGGCGGATCTGTTGTAAAACCGCTCACCGGAGCGCACGACGACGGCCCCTCGGACGCAGCGGTGCTTCGCCCGCTTCTGGGCTCCATGAAAGCTATTGTTGTCTCGTGTGGTATCTGCCCGAGATATTCTGATATCGACACCTATCATATGGCTGCCTGTGCGCTGGACGAGGCGATTCGCAACGCGGTATGTGTCGGCGCTGATCCTAGCCGACTCTCGGCCCTGGACAACTTCTGTTGGTCCGACCCCATAAAGAGCCCCCAAAACCCCCAAGGCCCTCACAAACTCGCGCAGCTTGTGCGTGCAAACAAGGCCCTGTATGATCTCTGCATCGCCTACGGAGTTCCGCTTATTTCGGGCAAAGACTCGATGAAAAATGACTACCGATCCGGTGACATCCGCATTTCGGTGCCCGCGACTTTGCTTGTTTCGGTGCTGGGCATCATGGAAGATGGGCGCAAAGCTGTTACATCAGACGCTAAAAAACCAGGGGATGTTGTATACATTTTGGGTCAAACTCGATGTGAACTGGGGGGGAGCGAGTTCTTGGCTACAAAAAACAGGGTCGGTTGTTCTGTACCCAAGGTTCGTCCCCAAGAGACCGTGCCTCGATACAAAGCTCTTCACAAAGCAATCACCGCCGGTCTGCTCCGGTCTTGCCACGATGCGAGTGATGGAGGGTTGGCAGTTTGTTTGGCCGAGACATCTCTTGGTGGTGACCTGGGGATGGATATCGATCTCTCCAAAGCTCCCGTACAGAGACCAGGTGGCTCAGATCTACCACCTGAGGTAATGCTGTTTTCTGAATCACAGGGGCGGTTCGTACTTACAGCCGAACCGGACAAAACCGAAGAGTTGGAAAACATATTGGCTCCCCACGGGTTGTCCAGGGTAGGGCTCGTAACCGACGACTCGATTTTTAAAATGCGCACCACCAATGATAAGGTGCTCATCAATCTTCCTGTGTCGGACATTCGACAAGCCTTCAAAGAAGCACTTTCGTCGGAAAGATTTTGAGGAGACAGATGGCAAAAGTTAGAGCGCTGGTTTTAGCCGGCAACGGAACGAACTGTGAACGTGAAACTGCTCATGCCTGCCGGCTCGCCGGAGGAGATGAAGTTCACATTGTTTTTATCTGGGATTTGCTTGCGGGCAAAGCTTCTCTCGGTGACTACAACTTTCTGGTGCTCCCCGGGGGTTTTATGGACGGAGACGATTTGGGCGCAGCCAAGGCCGGGGCCCATAGATTCAAACATGGAAAAACCCCGGCCGGGGAAAGCCTCTTTGATCAACTCCAAACATTTATCCACGGCCCCAAGCTAGTGCTTGGAATATGTAACGGGTTCCAGCTCATGGTTAAGCTTGGACTTATCCCGAACCCTGCGGCTCTTTTGAGCTGTGATGATCATGATAATGATGATCAGAAAGAGAAAACACCAGCCAAATCCCCTTCTCCTCAAGAAGCAACTGTTTGGGCCAACGACTCCGGCCGGTTTGAAGACCGCTGGGTATATCTGACAGCCGACAAGAGCTCTCCATGCGTATTTACGCAAGGAACCCACAAAATCGATAAGCTGGATCTTCCTATCAGACATGGAGAGGGCAAAGTCATCTTCGGCTCCCTTGATGGGTTGAAGAACGCACTGGATAATCACCTGGTACCTTTGTTTTATGCCTCACCGGACACCGGCAGACCAACAGAAAAATATCCGGAAAACCCCAACGGCTCTCCGCGTGGGATAGCTGGTATATGTGACCCCTCCGGACGTTTGTTCGGCCTGATGCCGCATCCGGAGGCTTACTCTCACTTCACAAACCACCCGAGATGGTCAAGAGACACTTTAAACAAAGATTTGGCTAAAGATTTGGCTAGTGAAGAGGAAGGGGCCGGGCTCCTTCTCTTTAAGAATGCTGTAGACTGGTTGCACCGATATGCCGACTGACAATTAGGGCTCTACCCTGACACACCGGCACAACCGACACACCGGCACAGGAGTTATTGAAGCAGTTTCGCCTCCTTCTTAGCTTTCCCTTAATTGCTTGATGGGGCAAACCTCTGTCATTGAAGATGAAATTTTCCGGGTATCTTCATTCATTTTGCCGTTTTTGTGAGCGAATTCGTTTTTCCACGTGCTCTTCTATCTCTGCAAGCTCCAACATCCAGGCACCGGCTTTCTTGCTCCAGGCGCTGCATTTTTTGTCGCCTTTTTTGCAACGGCGGCGCCTCCAACAATCAGTCTTGCGAAGGCTCTTTACTACTACCAACAAACGTTCGGCATAATTCTCTCCTTTTTCCAAAATGGCGGATTGGAGGATGAGGGTTCCAGCCTCCAGCGCTACACTGGATCGGCAGTGGTTTTTTTTGATCCAGCGAAACCATCTCCTGGATTCCTCATATCTGCCATAGAGATAGTTGTGAGAGCCTATCCAATAGGCATAAACGGCGGCTTTACTCTCATTGGGACGGCCCTTTATATAAGCCTCCAAAGCATCATGAAAACGACCGATGACATCCGGGAGAGCTTTTCTCGGCGGCCGGAGCTTCACATCCGCCGGATTAGGAGCTTCTGGGAGTTTAAGATTTCTTATTTCTCTATCCAAGGCTGTGATCCTGGCATTAAGAGCCAAAGCTTTTTTGTTTTTTGGTATGCGCCCCGTCTCCAGACGCTTGAAGACTGCTGCTGCTTCGAGATTTTCTCCTACTTTAAGCAATGCCTTCCCCCAAAGCATCATGTCCACACTGTGCTTTTCTATTTGTGAAGGCTTTTTTATCTGCTTCAACTCTTTGCTAAATACAGTTATGCCCCTTTTTAAAAGCGCTCCCTCTTTTGCTCTGGTCTCCTTCAGTTTGGATGTAACCTTGGTTAATTCATCGTTGAGCTTTGAGACCTCCAGTGCGGTCTCACGCCAGCCCTGCTCTCGCGCCTCTACCACTTTTTCTAAAACCCTGATCCTTACCCTGATGTTTGTTCTGCGTTTTGTGAGCCCGGCAGCTTCACCTGCAGCTTTCTCCGCACCCAGCAAAAGAACCCGCCCTTGCTCCAACGGGGTGAGTGCCCGCCCCCAAACCGAACGGTAGGAGATCCCCCACACAGCCATCCCCGCTGCTAATGCCCCTAACGCCACCACCACAAAGATTATTCCGCCGGTTATTATCTTTCTGTGTTTCATTATCCATACCACCTCCCCTCATTATTATCACAACAAATCATAGCCACGCAAAAGCAACTCTTTCTTTTCTTGAGTTTCATGGTCAGCGCCGTTATCCAGTGGCTAAGGTTATCCAACGGCACAATTTCAAACCCCAATTTTTACCGAAGCTGTTTTTCGTTGGAAATCATCTGATCCCGACCTCCCCCTTCCCTGAGACCAAAGTTTTATGGGTGACGTAAGGGCTTTTTGAGGTTAAAAAGAGAGTTGCTCCGTTTTTCAAGCAATGATCCCAATAGAATTGAGACGGTTCAGCAAGAGGCGAAAAGTTTAATGTATAGAAGAGAAGGAACATACTTGCAGAATCGGTTAGAAACATTTTTTTCAATGATGTTTTCCAAACGAACCTCTGGTTCTCTTGGTTTTTTTGGTTTTTTTGGTTCTTTGCCACTGAAAGCAGCCATATCTATCCTTTCATTGTTGGTGTTGATGGTTTTTCCGGGTTCGGTGACTCACGCTACACCGGTGCCGTCAACACGAATTGGAGGGCTCAACTTTTCCTCTCCTGTTGAAGGAATGGTAACCTCTATCTATTGGAATCCTGCGGCCCTGGGTCTCATAGGAGGCACGCGTGTCTTCATAGACGGCACCTTGCGTATGACCCACCTTCAAGGGAAGAGAATGTCCATTGATCCTTCCACCGGGACACCATACTCCGGACCGAACGCTCTATCTTTCGAAAAAGAGACTTACCTATCGATGACACCTGATCTTTTCTTTGGATTAGCCACCGATATGGGAAGTGACTCGGTAGTGTTGGGGGTAGCGGTTTACACTCCATACGCAGAGTTAGATCGATTCCGAGGTGAAGATTTGCCGGGAAGAGAAGCTTCTTTCCGTTATCATAAAGTGTCCATGGACTGGTTCAATATTTTTATAAGCCCTGTTGTGTCGGTAAAATTTCACAGAAGGTTTTATGTAGGTGTCGGGTTAAGTTATGTACGTTCGGTGTTAAACATGTCTTTTTACAGAGATCGAACTATAAGAGATACATACAAGCCCGGAAATGAGGAAGATTATTCTGTAGAAGATCCCATGCGATCTGAGTTTGTGGACCTAGACACTGTGGATAACAGCCTGACCTTTAACTTAGGGGTTCTGTTTGTTCTGCCCGGCGACGTGAGACTGGGATTGGCTTACCGTTCAAAGGCGCTGGGGCTGGAGAGATCCAATGTAGAATCCAGCGGTAGAGTTTCAGTAAGTCGGCATGATGACCCATCAGAAGGCTGGGTGAATATAGAAGGGCGTGCGAAAGTGTATTATGTTCTGCCCGATAGCCTAAGCATAGCGGCTCGATGGAGCCCAAAAGAGAAATGGGACCTGGAGCTGAGTTTTGAGTGGATTCATTTCAGTGTTCACCAAAACATTCATTTCAAATTCAGCGGCAATGAATTCCGAGCAGCAAACATGGGAAACTGGGATGTTAATTTTCATCATTTCAGAGGCTTTGAAGATGTCTGGAGGGTTCAAGCTGGAACAACATACAAACCACTGAAAAATATAAGGATGGGTGGAGCGTTGATGTATGAATCCGCCTTGGTGGATAAAAAATGGGTCAGCCCCGCCACTGTTGACAACCACAAAATAGATATGCTGTTGTCCTTTGAGTGGTATCCACATAAAAGTGTAAGCTTGCACATGGGTTATAGCATCTCTATCATGCCTCCGGTGGATGTGAACATTTCGGGGTTCGATCCCAGCCGCACCACATCATGTGTAACAAACCGGGTGGATATAATATGGAATGAAGACTGCGGTTATGTAGATAGTGGAAAAGGGTTACCCACGGCCGCCGGAAAGTACTGGAAGCTTATTCATCGAGTTGGCTTTGGTGTGGGTTATCACTACTACTGAGGGCTGACTCAAGAACAATAAGGGAAGATAACGATTGAAATGAGCAAACTAATGTTAAAAGAAAAATGGGCTGCTTCATATATGGGGACCGTAATCGTTGCGTCTCTCTACTTGGTTCTGTCTTGTCATATCTCCGGCTGTAAAAAGGGTATAAAAACTTCTCCGCGTTCCTTTTATGGGACACGGCTCTCAAAACCGGAGATTG